>NZ_JAUBOV010000023.1:56546-89578 GCF_036700405.1 Microcoleus sp. T3_D1 | reverse complement strand
CGTCCAAAAAGGACGGGCGGGACGCCCATCCCACAATAACAATTAAAATTGTAAGTTATTTAATTCGCGATCCTAAGCTTGAGGATAACGTTGTGCTAAGAAAGAGATAGCAGCAGCCCGATCGCCCAAATCGCCATCCAACCTCGCCGCCAACAAATCATCCAACATTCGTTTAAACCCAGGCCCCGGCTTATAACCCAAAGCCTTCAAATCGTTGCCATTTAAAGGCGGCTCAACATTCGCCCATTTGGTGAGATATTCCCAGATTTGGCGGCGTGCACTTCGCGGACTTTGTAGGGCGATCGCAATTAACACCGGCAATTCATAATTCCTCAACAGCAACACCAATTGACTCGGCAACTCGCACTTAGGCAAATTCTCTGCTAACTGCTTCTTTCCGGCTTCCAAAACTTCCAACCGCTTAATGCTGTCAGCGGGTAACTGAAGATTTGCAGCCACCTTGCCGCGATATTCCGGTGCTAAATAAGCGATTAAAACTTCCAGTCGCATCTGCCAATCGGGGATATTGATAATGGGGAATGGGGAATTGGGCATCGGGAATTGGGCATTGGAAATAGTTGCTTTTTCTTTTTCTTCCTTCTTCCCTATTCCCTCTTCCTTCTTCCCTCTGACTCGTGACTCACCCTCAATCATTAATCCGTGTATCCGTGTCAAAATCCGTGTCGTGCCTTCCTTCTTCCTTCTTCCATTCAAACACCGATCGAGCAAACGCAGTTGCCGCCACAACTCCCGATCCAACTCCAAACTAGGATGAATGCAGCGCAAAGCCTGCAAATCTCCCAGCATTTGCAAAGCAACTTTCCAGTAAGGAGCTTGCAAAATGTATTTCAATTCGCTTTTGAGTCGAGTTTCCAAAGCCGGAGCTCGGCCGTTTTCCCCCTGAATTCGGTAATAAATCCCGCTGGCCAAAGCGTGGCGGATGTATCCTTCCGTCTGCGGCTCAATTTCAAATCCCAACCGCACCGCAAACCGCACAGCGCGATAAATTCGCGTCGGATCTTCGATAAAACTGTTGGCGTGCAAAACTCGAATTTGCTTCGATTCCAAATCCAGCAAACCGCAAAAAAAATCTAACAATTCGCCGCTGCGAGGCACACCCAACCGCACCGCCAGCGCATTAATTGTAAAATCCCTGCGGTACAAATCTTGGCGAATTGAACTCGCTTCAACTTCAGGATTTGCAGCCGGATAAGGGTAAAATTCAGTGCGAGCCGTAGCGATATCCACCCACAGCGAGCCGAAAGCAGAGTCTTTGTGCCACAAAAGCGCGGCCGTTTGAAATTGACCGTGAACGTCCAAACGCGATTCAGGGTAAAGTTTTTGCAGCGATGAAGCTAACTCGACACCAGCACCGGAATCGTCGGAACCGCACTTTCCATCCACAACCAAATCAATATCTGTTAGCGCCAGTGTATCATCCGTGGCTAAGAGTAAATCCCGGACTGCTCCACCCACAATATAAAGTTGCCAGCCGCGGTTATGGGCAATATTGGCCGCGATCGACAATAATTGCCATAATTCGGGACTGATGCGCGATCGCAACAACTGCTCAACCGATTCGGAGACGGCACAATAAGACAATTCTGCATTGCTTCCCCTGTCTCGCGCTTTTTGCTGGTGCAATTCCCGCAACACGTCAGTGCGAGTCACAATTCCCACCAGTTGACCGTTTTCCAATACTGGCAAGCGGCCGATATCGTATGTCACCATTAAAGATTCAATTTCCGGCAGCAAGGTATCTGGGGCGATCGTTTTTAACTGCCAAGTCATGTAACCCTTCACCGGGGCGTGACTGAAACCGTGGTGCAGGGCAATGTCAATATCGCGGCGCGAGATAATGCCGGCCAGTCGATCGCCCGCATCGACCACAGAAAGCCCTGAATGTCCGTAACGTAGGAGTATACGGTGAGCTTCCCCCACCGAGGTTTCCGGGCGAATACTCCGCACTGGAGACGACATTAATTCGCGGGCTGTCGGAGGGTGGGGAATTTGAGCTTTGAGTTCGTCAGCTAACTGATTTAAAGTCAGCAGGGGGTCAACATCGCGGGTGGCGAGGGAAGCGGCGCGGGCGTGGCCTCCGCCGCCGAGGGGTTTGAACAATTCGCTGAGGTTTGTTCCTTCGATGCGCGATCGACCGATAATAGTTAATCGATTGGAAACTGGCGATTCGGGCTCGATGTTGCGGTTGTTTTCGTTTTCGCCAAATTTATAAACATTACCTAACAGCAGAGCATCGGTTTCAGTTAAATCGAGCAAGCGAGAAGCCAGCGAAGAAAGTCCGGGAACGTAAGCTTCAGTAGATAGCAGCACCCAGGCTACGCTGTAACCGTGCAAAATTTCCGATCGCAAATTCTTGAGCGCTTCTCTGAGCAAATCTTGCAATTGAGGAGACAAAGCGGGTTCTACATATTCAGCTATTACCCCCAAACTCGCTCCCTGTTCCATCAACCACGCCAAAGCTATTGCATCTCGCGCAGTTGCGCCCTCAAAGGTGAGGGAACCTGTATCGACGTGGATGCCGAGGGCCATTACTGTTGCTTCCGAAGGCAGAAGGCGGAATGGTGTGTCGCTCTTTTCTGCTTGATTTTTGAGCTTTTCGACAATTAATGTCGTGCTGGCTCCGACTGCTTCGATCTGCGTAACTGTAGCGGGGATGTCTGAATCCGCCTCCTTGTGGTGGTCGAAAATAGCAATTTCGTTGAGGTGTGGCAAATCCAGCCACTCGGCGGCTTTTCCCAAACGATCGCGCCCGGAGGCATCAACTATAGTAATCGAGCGAATTTTTTGCGGATTGACCGATCGGCGTTCAATCAGTGGGTACTCGTCGCGGTGTAGCGCCAAAAAATCCCGCACTGTCGGGTGACACCCGCCCGTCAATACGATCCTGCTACCGGGGCGCAGCACGCAAAGTCCCACCGCCGCCCCCAAGGCGTCAAAATCTGCTGTTGTGTGGCACAAAACTAAGTCCATAGCCGAAAATCCCCCATCTCTAACTCAAACAGTAGCAATTTCTCGCCCTCTGAAACCGGATGTGTCGATCGGGCTTTAACTTAACCTTTCCACTTTTCTGTCGTGTAGCGAACAATGATAAAATTGATCGAAATCTCAAAAGCCGCTGACGCCTGTTCGCGCAACGCCCGAATTTGCACGGGTTCTTTCCTATCAATCAACCGACAATCTCTCGATCGACTATCGGGAAACTGTCAAAAACTAGAATTTGGAAGATTTTTTCCGGTTCTGGGAAACTATTTCTGCTCAACGCACGGTTATATCGAAAGGAGAAAAGATGTTATCAATTCTGTTTCAAGTGGTTTTACTGGCTCTGGTACTGCTGTCTTTTGTGATGGTCGTTGGCGTGCCAGTTGCTTATGCCTCTCCCCAAAACTGGAATCAGTCTAAATCCCTGATTTATGTCGGATCGGGTCTGTGGTTTTTGCTGGTTATTGCAGTGGGTGTATTGAACTTTTTAGTCGTTTAATTTCACCCAACTCTATCTAATAAAGAAGGTAAAAGATAGAAGGATGAAGGCATTCACCAGCGATTGAAAGGCATTCGGCAGAAGCTAGGAATTTTCCAGACCGCGCGACCCTGTATGTTTTTGTACTTGAGATTCAGATGAGATGCTGCTGCTTTCTGACTTTTGCCTTCTCACAAACACAACTCTAAAACCTAAAACCTAAAATCTAAACTAGAACACTATGACTGTTTTCGAGGGAACTTTTACTCACACCGAATCTTTGCGATTTGCGATTGTCATCGGTCGTTTTAACGATTTGGTTGTCAACAAACTTTTGGAGGGATGTCAAGATTGTTTGAAACGCCACGGGGTTGATATTAATCCTCATGGCCATCAGGTGGACTTTTTTTGGGTTCCGGGAAGTTTTGAGATTCCTTTGGTGGCGCGCCAAGCTGCTCTTTCTCACCGCTACGATGCGGTAATTTGTCTGGGTGCGGTAATTCGGGGCCAAACTCCTCATTTCGATTTTGTGGCTGGTGAGGTTGCTAAGGGAATTGCTGCGGCTGCTTTTCAAACAGGGGTGCCGGTGATTTTTGGGGTGGTGACGACTGACACGATGCAGCAAGCTTTGGAAAGGGCTGGAATTAAAAGCAATTTGGGCTGGAATTATGCGATGAGTGCTTTGGAAATGGGCACTTTGATGCGCCAAGTTAAGGGTTTGGGAACACACTCTTACGATCATCGATTAACTACAGGATCTGCTGCTCAAGTGCTTTCGGGCGAAGCAAATCTGGCGATCGCCCCCGATGTATCGTCGGATCAAATCCCCTCGTAAGTTGGGCTAGCAGTATTTTTAAGCTCAAAAAACATCAAGATTTGGGCGTTGCTGATTCACGGTATGAATCACCTTTTCGCTTGAAGTTATAAAACTCACCCTCTGAGGACTTATAGCAATTGGGAAATCTTGAATTCATACCTGTATTCAGCAACGCCTGGCATAGTAAGTCCGGAAGAGCCAAAACTATTTTAGAGAAGAGATTCCCACTATGATTTCCAAGTATTTCTGGTTACCAGTTCGACAAATGGTCAAGGCGCTGACCCCAGGATTTGTTTGGCAGGCTGCACAGTCGGCGTGGCTGGCCCAAGTTGGGCGAGATCAGCTTCGGCTCATCCTTCAAAATGTTGACTCTGCTAGTGAATTGCCCCCAACCGTTACTTATCTCGCCTACAGAGGTCTAGCTAACCGACTACGGGCGCACATTTTGGCTCAGGATTTTGCGCTGCGTACCGAAAGAAAGCTGGTTGTCAATTGGCCAGAGACGCCAGAGTGCTGCGCGAAATTCGACGATTTATTTGTGTGGGAAGACGAAGATCGAAACATCCCTAATAAAGACTACTGCTTGGTACGTTACGATCATCACAAAGACAAGAGTTCCCATGACTTGGCAGTAAACCTGCCACACAAATCTGTAATTCTAGATATTCACTGGCAGTTTGTCGATCGCGGGGCTTTTGAAACTAGACTTGGTGAACACCTTGATGCAGCTCGCAGCTACCTGATTCCCAAGCCTGATATCCTTCAGGAGGTTGAGAAACTCTCCCTCAATTGGTCGGTCTCAACCATTGGAGTCCACATAAGACGCGGTGACTTTACAACCAAAGCTAACCAGGGATTGGGTTTAGAACGCTATAGTCGCTCAATTCGCAAAGCTCTTGAAATAATGGGAGGTGACACCACAATCTATCTGGCAAGCGATGGCTCGAAAGAAGAGATTTCGCCACTGCTAAGAGAGTTTGGCACTCGAATCATCATCAATCGCCCTAGTCTTCCACGAACTTCGAGAGAAGGCGTCCGCAACGCTTTGATTGATATGCTGTTGCTGAGTCGTACTCAGTTTCTAATACTGACTCCGATTTCTACTTTTGGCGAAATGGCAGCTTTTTTGGGAAAAGTTCCCTATACTTACGCATAAAATAAATGGCGTTGCTGATTCACGGTATGAATCACCTTTTCGCTTGAAGTTATAAAACTCACCCTCCGAGGACTTATAGCAATTGGGAAATCTTGGATTCATACCTGTATTCAGCAACGCCAAGATTTGCATCGGGAAAAATCTTAATACTCTTGTGGGGTGGTGATTATGCCCGCCCCAAGGTAAAAGTTCGACTGGTCGGGGTCGATCGACAAATTAGACCAATATCTTGCCAATTGGAAATGGGTACTTTGATGCCTCAAGTTAATGGTTTGGGCGGAAATTCTGACGCTCCATTACTTGCGTCTGCTGCTGTTCAAGTGCTGTCGGGCGATCGGGCTTGATGGATGTTCCCGGAAAATTTCGTAATCTAAAATCCAGGTTCATTATTCCCTTTATGAACTCGGCATTAATCGGCTGATTGGATATTTAATTTGGTAGATAATGAACTGGAAATACACAGCACACCGGAGCAAAAAAGACAAAGTGATTTCAATGATCGATCGCAATGAGTTGTTCGGCAAAATGAGGCTGTTGTAATTCCGGTTTTTCCCGGCTTGTCTCTGGATTTATCTTTGGTGTTTCCAGCCTAATCTAAAAGTGCGATATAATCGAGATATATAAAAATTTATACCGTGCCGTAATGACTGCGCCACCGCCTCCGACACCGACACCGACACCACCCCCATCGAGTCCAACTCCTGTAGAGCCATCTCCTCCAGTAACTACGCGATCGGGTACATTCACGAAAAAGGTCGTGATGAATGTTTTGGAGTTTGTCGATCAGGTGTTCTATGCGTTAATGGGTCAACTTGGAAGAACAGTTTATGGGTCAATTCAGGATGCGATCGCACTGGGTATTCTTTTAAAACTTCCCAGTTTAATCGGTGAAATTATTATCGGTAAAGATTTCTCAAGTTTCGATATTTGTCTAAAAGAAAGCCCTTTCGGTGCATCTCGTTATGCTTGTTTCATTATTGTAGCTTCTGATTTTTTGTTGTGGATAGTTCTCGCAGGTCGAATTATTGCTCGGTTTTGGGCAGATTTAAAAAATTTGACAAATAATCCCTAGGAGATATTTGATATGACTTTAGTCAACCGCAAACAAATTAGTCTTTATAAAGAAGCTGAAGCTGGATTAAATTCTTTAGTCAAGCAAACGGCTCAAGTTTGTGCGGGTTTGTTGGGGATGCTGTTGCTGACAGGAGGAAATCCGCCAGCTTTGACAGTAGGGTTAAGTGTAGTTGGGGGAATTGCGTTTGTTGCTTGGAGTGAAGAGAAGCGACTGACTAAATTTTATGCGCGACAATCGCATCTCCCAACTGGCATCATAAAAATTTGGGCAGATACAAATAATTTATCTGAATTGGTGAAACAGGCGGGTCTAAATCCTTATGAAGATTTAGCAGGAGCTAATTTAAGTGGTGTTAAAGGAGTTGGCTGCAAATTAAGTAGATTCAATCTCAGCGGTGCAGACTTAGATCATGCCGATTTGATTCGTGCCGATCTGAGTTCTGCTAACTTAAGCAATGCTAAACTAACAAACGTAAAACTTTGTCGCGCTGACTTGAGTAGTGCTGACTTAAGAAATGCTTGGCTGATGGATGCCGACTTGAGTTTTGCCGACTTAAGTAATGCAGACTTGAGTAATGCCGATTTAATTAGTGCTGACTTAAGCAATGCCAATTTAAGCAATGCCAATTTGCACAATGCTAATTTGACAGCAACAAACCTGAGCGCTGCCCAAGTAAAAAGTGCTGAATTTGGTAAAAATTCCGGACTTTCTGAAGATGCAAAGTATGAACTAGAAAAGCGAGGTGCAATCTTCCCGCAAGACGAACGTATCGCTGCACGGGTGTAAAAGTTTTGTGGAGACGGCAAAACAATTGCAGCGTCATATTAGGGTGTATTTCAGGTAAGAGTTAAATTTATGATTCCATCTAAACAATGCCAGAAACCCTACCCACAATGTTTCAATTACATCATATAAATAATTTCCCAGATTGCTTGTGCATGAAATTGGAAGGAATTTTAGTTGAGTCTGAGCAAATTGACCTGCCAATTACCATCGAGTTTAACGAACAGTGGGAATCGCTACGGGGTGGGCGTGTCAAGTTTGGTTTGAAAGGTGGAAGACTGAAGCTCAATCTGGAAAACAGTCATATTCCTCAGAAATTGCGTAATCTGACTGGCTTAAAAGAGCTGAAAGAAAGACAAGCAACTGAAAAGTTTCAGTTTCCTTCTATGTGTGAAGTAACGACAAATGGTTCGGAGTTAAATCCAGCTTGGCTGTTTGAACTCAAGAGAGCTTCGTCAGTTTTGAAAGGAACGCTACCGAAGGAAAAGTTAGGAACTCTGACCGTAAATAATCAGCCTTGCTGTGTGGAAGCAATTTTTGAGGTTGAACTCAAATACGTTCATATTACTGGTGTTGAGGGTGAGGGACTGTGGTCAGAAAAAGATTCCATAAATAAGCAGAAAATCGCGCAAGTAAGGGCCAGGAAAGATTTGTGTGGCTTATTACAACAACCATATGTGAGTCGAGCGGAGTTGCGATATGGCTAATGAAGACTCTCTGCAAGAACCTCAACACTCTATTCAACAGATTCTTGAGGCAGAAACAAATGACTTTGTGGAACTAGCGAGAATTGCTGGTCTAGATATTGCTACAGATTTTGCTGGTGCGGACTTGAGTGCTGCGGACTTGAGTGGTGCGGACTTGAGTGGTGCGGACTTGAGCAATGCCAACCTGAGCGATGCCAACCTGAGCGGTGTCAACCTGACCCTTGCCAAGCTTAGCGGTGCCGACCTGAGCGGTGCTAACTTGTTCTTTGCCAACTTGAGTGGTGCTAGCTTGTTATGTGCCAACTTGAGCGGTGCTAATCTGAACCATGCCAACTTGAGTGATGCCGACTTGAGTGATGCCGACTTGAGTGATGCCGGCTTGAGAAATGCCGGCTTGAGAAATGCCAATCTGAGCGAGGCTAATCTGAGAGGTGCCGACTTGAGAAGTGCCGACTGGTACCTTGCCGACCTAAACGGTGCCAACTTGAGCGGTGCCGACTTGAGCGGTGCCAACTTGAGCGGTGCCGACTTGAGCGGTGCCGACTTGAGCGGTGCTAACTTGTTCTGTGCCAATTTGTACTGTGCCAACTTGAGCGGTGCTAATCTGAGCCGTGCCAACTTGAGCAATGCTAATCTGAACCGTGCCAACTTGATCGGTGCCAAGCTAAGAGGTGCCAAGCTAAGAGGTACTAAGCTAAAAGGTGCCAAGCTGAGAGATGACAATCTGAAAACCCAGCTAAAAAATGTTATTATTTATAGCGCATTTATCATCATCATCATTATAATTATTTTTTATGTCGTCATGACATCTTTGTGATGAGAAGTATTGTGATAGATTTCCAGTGCAGAAACTCCCAAAAACCCGGTTTGTTTGGTTTTGATACTGAATTCCCGGTTCAAATCCACGCAATCTTGCAATTTTTTAAATTGTGTGATACCATAAAACGTTCTCAAAAATAGCGCAACACTAACTATTACTGCATGGCAACGAAGCCAACGATCGCATTTACTCACCTCGGCTGCGAAAAAAATCGCATCGATACCGAACACATGATCGGCTTGCTGGCTCAAGCGGGCTATCAAGTCGATTCTAATGAAGAATTAGCCGATTATGTTGTAGTCAATACTTGTAGTTTTATCCAAGCGGCGCGAGAAGAGTCAGTCCGCACCTTGGTAGAATTGGCAGAAGCTAATAAAAAAGTAGTCATCACCGGCTGCATGGCACAGCATTTTCAGCAGGAATTGCTGGACGAATTGCCCGAAGCAGTCGCAATTGTCGGCACGGGCGACTATCATAAAATCGTCAATGTTATGCAGCAGGTGGAAAAGGGCGATCGAGTTTCCCTCGTCTCTAGTGAACCTACTTACATCGCTGACGAAACTACTCCCCGCTACCGCACGACATCGGAAGGTGTCGCTTATCTGCGTATAGCAGAAGGCTGCGACTATCGCTGTGCATTTTGCATTATCCCGCACTTGCGCGGAAATCAAAGGTCGCGGACGATCGAATCTATTGTCGCCGAAGCTAAGCAATTAGCCTCGGAAGGGGTAAAGGAAATTATCTTAATTTCTCAAATTACCACCAACTACGGCAAAGATATTTATGGCGAACCGAAACTAGCCGAACTGCTTCGCGCTTTGGGTGAAGTAGATGTACCTTGGATTCGGATGCACTACGCCTATCCTACAGGTTTGACTCCGCAAGTTGTCGCAGCCATCCGCGAAACGCCCAACGTTTTGCCATATTTGGATTTACCCCTACAACACTCGCACCCGGAAATTCTGCGGGCGATGAATCGGCCTTTTCAAGCTGGGATTAATGATGCCATAGTCGATCGACTCAAAGCAGCACTTCCCGGCGCTGTGATGCGAACAACTTTTATTGTCGGCTTTCCCGGCGAAACCGAGGAACACGCAGCACACTTGCTGGAATTTGTCAAGCGCCACGAATTCGATCACGTAGGAGTTTTTGTATTTTCGCCAGAAGAAGGAACCCCAGCCTTCAGCTTGCCTCAGCAAATACCAGCAGAAATAATGGAAATGCGGCGCAATTCGGTAATGGCGGCACAACAACCTATATCATTGAAGAAGAATCAAGAATCTGTCGGTCAGGTAGTTGATGTCCTGATAGAACAAGAACAACCAGAGACAGGTGAGTTGATTGGTAGATCCGCTCGGTTTTCCCCAGAAGTAGATGGACTCGTCTATGTGACAGGAGAAGCGCGGCTGGGTTCGATCGTGTCTGTGAAAATTACTGGTGCAGATGTCTACGACCTCTACGGTCAAGTCGATTTTAGATTTTAGATTTTAGATTTTAGATTGACTGCACAGACTCATCTGGGAGATCGATCTTTCTTTTGTCTAAAATTCTGGGATCGACCCTCATGAGTTGACGTGGCACTGTATCCGGTGCTGGGCGGGGTCAAGTGTAAGTGTTGCTGGAACTGTCGCGATCGGCGGTGTGGCGAACAAAAACCGGACACCAGCCAAAAATGATTAGCGGATTGTGCAGCAAAAGTAACGGTTTGTAAAATATTGTGCAAAGATAGGTAGCAAAGGGTTATAAACCTTTATTAGCCTCTGGCTGCAATCGACGCTCCCCCTCGGGGTGCGGTTATCTCTACAGAACGATCGGAAAATTTTAACGAATTTAATGTTTTGTTTCTGAATGTAAAGAGTTATGATAGTAACAAGCCAGAAATAAGCGGGGAGAATTTGAGATTGCTTCGCCGTCCGCCCTACACCACAACGGTATCCCGAAAGAGTGTTGAGATGGATAGGCGGTAACGGTCGCTGCATCCCCTGCTCAATCCCGCAGGCGACGGATTGCGGGATAGCGCCTGAACCAACAAACCTATTACTACTATGTTGTAGTGAAGTGGGGCTGGCATGATCCTCACTATAAAATGCCCAAGAGGGAAAGCTTGCAAGTACCTCAAAGGAAGTCCAATGTCCTGTTTTAAGAATGTTGGAAGCCCATAAGCCGACCGCTGGCGGTTGGTATCGGTGATGTCACAAAATCAAAGACGGCTGTCGAATTGGTAAATTTAGTCACCATCGACGGAGCTGCCCTATACTCGATTGCTATTTAAGAAGGTGCGCGCAGGCGCAGCACCATAAAGAACTCTTATGAGTTCCTGCCGCCGAGCAGAAATCCGCATCCGAGTTGGGCAACTTAGAAGGCTAAGACTCGTTATTAGGAGCATTAATGAATTTATTGTTTGAAGGCTTAGGTCTTTCGGAAGAACTCGTTCTCCATCTGGAAACACTAGGCTTTACAGAACCTACTCCCATCCAAGTACAAGCAATTCCGCACCTGTTAGCAGGTCGCGACGTTGTGGGTCAAGCCCAAACAGGGACAGGCAAAACGGCAGCATTCTCGTTGCCCATCTTGGAGCGGATTGATTTAGATGTAACTGCGGTGCAAGCACTGGTGCTGACGCCGACTCGCGAATTGGCGATGCAAGTAACTGAAGCCATCCGCGATTTGAGCGGCATTAGCAGCGACGGCCCGGTAAAAGTGGGTCGCTCTCTGCAAGTTCTGACAGTGTACGGCGGTCAATCGATCGATCGTCAAATGCAGCGTTTGAAGCGCGGCGTTCACGTCGTTGTCGGTACACCCGGACGCATATTGGATATGCTCAGCCGCGGCAGCCTGAAACTAGACAAGGTAAAGTGGCTGGTTTTGGATGAAGCTGACGAAATGCTGAGCATGGGCTTTATCCAAGATGTGGAAAAAATCTTGGATGCTGCACCACAAGAACGTCAAACGGCATTTTTCTCGGCGACGATGGAACCTTCCATTCGGAAACTGGTGGCGCGGCATTTGCGTAACCCAGTCAACGTCACCGTAGAACAGCCAAAAGCAACGCCAAAGCGCATCAGCCAAGGCGTGTACATGATTCCCCGTGGCTGGTCGAAGGCAAGAGCCCTACAGCCAATCCTAGAAATGGAAGACCCGGAATCTGCACTGATTTTTGTGCGGACTCGGCAGTCGGCGGCAGAACTCACCAGCCAACTGCAAGCAGCAGGTCACAGCGTTGATGAGTATCACGGTAATTTGAATCAGGCACAGCGGGAACGCTTGCTGCATCGGTTCCGCCAATGTCAGGTGCGCTGGGTAGTGGCGACTGATATTGCGGCGCGGGGTTTGGACGTGGATCACTTGACTCACGTTATTAACTACGATTTGCCCGACAGTGTGGAAAGTTACGTTCACCGGATCGGACGCACGGGCCGGGCTGGTCGCGAAGGAACGGCGATTACGCTGATTCAACCGGTCGATCGCCGCAAACTGCGCTTGATTGAACGCCACGTGCGATCGAGCTTGACGGTGCGAAACATTCCGACACGGGCGCAAATTGAAGCACGTCAGTTGGAAAAGATGCAGGGTAAAGTTCGTGAAGCTTTGGCTGGCGAACGGATGGCATCTTTCTTGCCTCTGGTGTCTCAGTTATCCGAGGAGTACGACTCCCACGCGATCGCTGCTGCTGCTTTGCAAATGGCTTTCGATCAAAGCCGTCCTGCTTGGATGGGCGCTGATTACGCTCAACAAGAAGATCCCCCGATTGGTGGAGAAAACAGCGTCAAGCCTATCTTGATCAAAAAGCGGGCTAAGACTGGTGAGGCGACTTTTTCTGGAGCACCGAGTGCTCCTGTTCCCCAGAACCGCTAATTGGTAGGGTGCGCTGAGGCGCACTTTACTTTGAAATGTGTGTAGAGATGCGATATCGGGTCTCTACTTTTTTTTATGGGTGTGATCCCAAATCCGATCTCCCTCGCTGGTTGAAACCGCCAACAAACTTTCGTCCACTCCTAGCGGACTGAGAATTGGATAAGGAATGAGAATTAAATAACTTCCACAAGTTTGTGGGATGGGCGTCCCGCCCGTCCTTTTTGGACGGGCGGGACGCCCATCCCACAATAACAATTAAAATTGTAAGTTATTTAATTCGCGATCCTAAGTAAAGATGGAAGTTAGCGATCGGACAATTTCTGTAACTAATTCTAGGCTGAGTACGTTAATTGAAGAATTGGGCACTGAGTGTCAAAATGTTATTACTTTATATCAATTCCGGTTGGATTGGAATGATTAAACCGCAGAGTACGCAGAGAACGCAGAGTCAGAGAACAGAGAGATGAATAATTTCGATGAAGGGCGGATTTGATATTAATCGATAAACTTCAGTTACCTGATTTGAGCGATCGACAAAAAGCTGAAATTCTAGCAGAGTTCCTTCCTCTCTGCAATCCATCTCAACGTTCACTGCGGAGAGGATTTTCAGACACTAATTGCGGAGGAAATGACAAAATTGTCGGATGATGATGAAGAGGAGTAAGGAGACGCGGGCGATTCCCTACGGGATAGCTACGCACGCGCGTACATCAGGAAAAAGCCCTCCAGTCACTTCACAGAAAGGCTAAAAATCTTCATAAATAAGCAATAAAGTCCTTACTACAAACTTGTGAACCGGGACTTTTGCAGTGTTATTTAATATTTCAGTTTAGCTGCGTGCTCACAATAATTTTTTGCACGCGATCGCCCTTAATTTCCACAATCAAATTAGAAGCCTTTTGGTCATTGCTGTAAGTCAACCGAGTCACTCCACCCTGCACAGATTGCGACCCATAACCGTAAGTTTTAACTACTTTTTGCCTGTTATCTCCTAGTTTCACACCATCAATTGTCAGAAACTTGGGATTGGTAGTAGAAACTAAATAAACTTTGCCCTTCCATGCTGCTACCGTCAATCCTGAGTAGGTTAGCGTGCGAATCTTGTCGCCGAGGCCAGGCCCAGCAGCTTTACTTTCGTCGCGCTGCGGTTTTCCCAACTTACGTTTTGCCTCTTCTACAGGCATCCCCAACCGAACGCCGCCAATCCCCAGGCGCGAATAGTTCAGCGCCGCCGGCTTTTGTGTCGCACTGAGCATTCTTTCTAGAGTCGCAACAGTTTGATTCGTAGCGGGGACAGGGCGAACTAAAGCAGCAAATCCTAAGCTCGAAATTGCGAGATTCATCATGATGCCAGCGACGGCTGTTGTCACAAACATTTTTACCATTTTTTTATAGCTTTATTTGGCAATGTATTCGTGCGATCGATCGCTAGATCCGGATTGATACTAAGGATCGTCGATTAAATAACTTCGTAGGTTGGGCGGAGTGGAACGAACCCTCCGTTTCACTCCGCCCAACAATCAAGCCTGGCGTTGGGTTTCGTCCCTCAACCCAACCTACAAAAAATGCAAGTGATTTAATTCTCATTCCTAATAGGACTTACACAAACACTCGTAGACGCACGGCGATTCTCTGAAACTTGATTTTTTTACCAAAACTACACAAAGAAACCCCGTTTAGAGTATACATCTTAGGTTTAACAGCGAGGTATTCAGGAAGAAACCGGGTTTCTAGCGCAACCTAGGTAAGTCCTGACTAATATTTTTTAAGCTTTGAAAACCGCCTATTTCGGGCGAACCGAATTTGCTCCCGCACCAGCTTGCGTCCGCCTGCGAGGACTGAAAGAAAGAATAAAGGAGGTAACAACCGAAATTGCTGTGATATCCTAACAAAAGCCATATCTGCATAAAATAAGTAATTTAGATGACCGCAACAGATTCTACTAAGCACCAAAAATCCAAGGCCCTCAAACCGGGTAGCCGCCGCCCCGCTAAAGAACTTTGCAGCGAGTGCGGTTTGTGCGATACATATTACATCCATTATGTCAAGGAATCTTGTGCTTTCTTAACACAGCATATCGCGGAATTAGAAGAAGAGATTCACGGGCGATCGCGCAATCTCGACAATCCCGACGATTGGTATTTCGGAGTCAGTCAAAACATGATGGCTGCTCGGAAAAAAGAGCCGATCGAGGGTGCTCAATGGACGGGAATCGTCAGCACAATTGCCATTGAAATGCTCGAAAAAGGAATTGTAGAAGGCGTTGTTTGCGTCCAAAATACTAAAGAAGACCGCTTTCAGCCAATGCCAATTATTGCTAGAAATCGCGAAGAAATTCTGGCAGCAAAAGTCAACAAACCCACTCTCTCCCCCAACCTTTCAGTATTAGAACAAATCGAAAAATCTGGGATGAAGCGGCTGTTAGTAATTGGTGTCGGCTGTCAAATTCAAGCTTTGCGAACAGTAGAGAAAAAACTCGGTTTAGAAAAGCTCTACGTTTTGGGAACTCCCTGTGTCGATAATGTCAGCCGTGCAGGCTTGCAGAAATTCCTAGATACGACTAGCCGTTCTCCCGAAACAGTTGTATCTTATGAGTTTATGCAAGACTTTAACGTTCACTTCAAACACGAAGATGGTTCGGAAGAGAAAGTGCCGTTTTTCGGGCTGAATACTAAGGAATTGAAAGATGTTTTTGCTCCTTCTTGTTTGAGCTGTTTTGATTATGTGAATTCTTTAGCAGATTTAGTTGTGGGCTACATGGGAGCACCTTTTGGGTGGCAGTGGATTGTGGTGCGAAATGACACCGGGCAAGAGATGTTAGATTTGGTAGCGGATCAGTTAAATACTCAGCCGGTGATGTCTAAGGGAAACCGAAAAGAGGCTGTTCAGCAAAGCATTCCGGCTTATGAAAAAGGGGTGACTTTGCCGATGTGGGCGGCGAAGTTAATGGGAGTTTTTATTGAGAGAATTGGGCCGAAGGGTTTGGAATATGCTCGGTTTTCGATTGATTCTCATTTCACTCGCAATTATCTGTATGTGAAGCGCAATTACCCGGAGAAATTGGAGGCTCATGTGCCGGAATATGCTAAGCGGATTGTGGGACAGTATAAGTTGCCAGATGTGTAAACTTGTAGGGTGCGTCAGTCAAAATCTTCTCGCTTCGCAGAGAACATCGTGCAAACTGACGCACCCTAGAAATTAGTAAGGTGCGTCAGTTTGTGGGCGAGTATTAAGTTGCCGGAGGTGTAGTTTAGGAAGGTGCGTCAGTCGAAATCTCCTCGCTTCGCCGACAAAGTAATGCAAACTGACGCACCCTACGGGGAGCATCTCAGTTTTGCATTTACAGTGGGAGCGTCCCCGCTCGCGTATTGTACAATACGCGAGCGGGGACGCTCGCACTACAATAAAAAAAATGCTTTTTACAAAACTGAGATGCTCCCACCCTACGAATTACTATGCAACTCCAAACCCTGTATGTTGGCGTGCATAAGTTGGCTGAATTCCTAGCACTATATCCTCTTTGGGTACTCCCATTTCTACCAATTCATCAGCAATCTGCCTGTCAGTTTGATTTCGCTGAATCCAGATTTGGCCATTTTTAATATCCAAATGAAACACACAGTTATACACGCGGCGGTGTCCGTCCCATCCTAAATCGACGGCTAGATAGCGATCGTTTTCTCGGTCAAAAATTGTTTCTACCTCAATTTCTCCGTTAATTGGTGCTATCTTACTGTCTTCAATTAGGAGTTTTTGAATGCACTGACGGTAATGGTCTAGTCGATCCATTTGACTATTTCCTCCTGAACTGGGTTATACACAATAAGCTTGACTTGATGTTGTCGAACCGACGCTTGAGGTAACTTCCGACTGAAAAAAGATTCGTAAGTGGCGATGGGAACTGCCAAATATAAAGTGCGAGCTGGTTCGAGCTTTTCTAAGACTAAACGGTAATTTAAAAATTGTCCTAACGCGGTATGAAAATCAGAGAGAGCTGAAGCGCTTAAAAAACTCTTGACTTCTACTGCAATTTTTTTTCCTGATTTTTCCGCCCCGATGAGTCGTTCCGCTCCCAAATCGATTTCGACTCTCTCATTCTCGGCAAATTCTAGCCTGAGAGGATCGTGAGTAACCACCCACTCAGATTTTTCAAGACCTCGCTTCACAGCATTATGAAATAGATCCTTAGCTGACACTGGTTATACCTCACCTCTAAACCTATCTTAACTGATTGGAGTAAACTTGTAGGGTGGGTCAGTGAAAAACCCCTGAATTATTGAAAAAATAACGCCAACTGACGCACCCTACAGTTTGTATAAGAGCGCGATCGCCCGTTAGCGAAAGCGTTGCGATCCGAAGGAAAGCCCTCGAAGAGGATCGCACACCAACATCCTCCTACAAATCAGCAGCGTGCTGCTTCAATTCATCCAAAGAAACGTATTCCAAAGTCAAGGCGTGAGTCGCAGCCAAAACCACAGGTGGCGCAACTCCTGCATCCATTGCTTCCTTCCACCGAGGGGCGCACAAACACCAGCAATCCCCAGGCTTCAAACCGGGAAAGTTAAATTCGGGAACCGGAGTGCTCAAATCATTTCCATTCGACTTAGTGAATTGCAAAAACTCTTCTGTCAGTTGAGCACAAACAGTGTGAGCCCCAAAGTCGCCACCACCTGTATTGCATTTGCCGTCTCGATAATATCCTGTCATTGGCGAAGTGCAGCAAGTCTCTAACTTTCCGCCCACCACATTTGTAGCTTCCGTCACCATCGCAACTCCTCCATAAAACTCTTCGATCTAATTTTACACAAATCGTTGTTTATATATTTTTTTCCATCGCAAAGTTGATGAATTTTTGTCCTCTGCGTTCTACTTCTTGTTTTGTAATCACAATAAATCCCTGGGTTTCAAAAAAAGGTCGAGCTGTAATGCTGGCTTCGGTAAATAACTTGTTAATTCCTAAGTCTTTGGCTTTTGACTCAATTTGTTTTAAAATTAGCCTACCCACTCCTTGCCTTTGAAAATCTTGATGACAGTAAAAGCGATCGATATGGCCGCTTGCTTCTAATTCCCCAAAACCTGCAATTTTCTCACCCTCTTCGGCTACGAATGTAAATTTACTGCTTAAACTTTTAGTCCAACTTTCGATATCCATATCTGCGGGAGCCCAAGCATCTACTTGTGCTTGTGTGTAATCGCGGATGTTTACTTCGTGTATGGTGTCGTAAAACAGTTGTACAATTTGTTGGGTATCACCGATTTCGTAGGTTCGTACTCTCATAAATTATCTCACTGCGATCGCTTCTTTTATATTAATTTGGGATTTTTAACCGCTTCCGAACACGGATGGATGTTGGGTTTTACCATTTTGTCTCATTTCTTGCAGGGCGATCGACCAAAATTTCTCGCCCACCCCTTGACAAACACTCCTACTCTATGTTAATCAAGCAGAAGCAAACCTAACTCGAATTAACAGTAGATCGATCCAGCAGCTTAACGAATAAGGATGGAAACTTATGACAGAAATTGGGCCCGATCCAAACCGACCTTATCCGATGGCCGATCAGCGGCGCGTATGCTTCATCAAAAACTTTATTAAATCTCCCAACATTATCGTCGGCGATTACTCATATTACGACGATCCAATAGATCCAGAAAACTTTGAAAAAAATGTACTTTATAACTACGGAAACGACCGATTAATTATTGGCAAATTTTGTGCGATCGCGACCAACGTCAAATTCATTATGAACGGTGCTAATCACAAACTCGACGGAATTTCAACTTATCCTTTTCCGGTTTTTGGGAATGGTTGGGAAACAGCCATGAATTTATTAATGGAACTGCCAAGTAAAGGCGATACCGTCATTGGCAATGATGTTTGGATCGGCTATGAATCCCTGATTATGCCAGGAGTCAAAATCGGCGACGGTGCCGTCATTGCCGCCAAATCCGTTGTAGTAAAAGACATTCCCGCTTACACTGTTGTCGGTGGAAACCCCGCCCATCCAATCAAACAGCGTTTTAGCGATGGTGAAGTTGCACAACTATTAGAAATTAGGTGGTGGGAGTGGGAAATAGACAAGATTTCGCGCAATGTCAGCATAATTATGCAAGGCGATATTCAAGCACTCAAAAATGCCGAGTAAACTCGCAAATACAGCGATATTAATTTTAACTCGGATGCTGAGTACCGGTTCCGGCGCGATCGCGCCGGCGAACCAACTCCCAGCAGCCGATCCCGGATACATCTTCTAATCTGCGTTCATCAACGTCAATCAGCCTGCATCTGCGGTCAATCGATTTTAGATTTTAGATTTTAGATTTTAGAGGCGACCCCACGGATAAATGCGGGGGCAATAAGTGATTTTCGATTTGCGATTTTGGATTGATTCCACGGATAAATCACGTGGCGGGTACCACCTTTGAAATTCGTGGTCAAAAAATCCCCCAAAATCACCATGCAAACCCAGGGAACCCCCGTACCGCACCGCCCCTAAAACTTAGGAATGAGAATTCAATAACTTCCACAAGTTTGTGGGATGGGCGTCCCGCCCGTTCTTTTTGGACGGGCGGGACGCCCATCCCACAATAACAATTAAAATTGTAAGTTATTTAATTCGCGATCCTTACTTATTAGCCGGGCCCACAGCCTCGATCGCAGCTTCAAGAGCGATCGATACATGAGTCCAATTAGTTCCCCCCTGACAAAAAGCCACGTAAGGCTCCCGCAGAGGCCCGTCAGCCGAAAACTCCGACGTACTCCCATCAATAAAAGTACCCCCAGCCATCACCAACTGACTTTCATACCCGTGCATCGGAGCCGGGACCGGATCTAAATAGGAACCGACGGGGGAATTTTGCTGAACAGCCCGACAAAAAGCAATTAACTTATCAGCAGAACCGAATTCGATCGCCTGAATCACATCTCGTCTTCTAGCCAAAGGCATAGGATTCACTCGATAACCCAACTTATAAAAAACATAAGCCGTCAAATGATTTCCCTTCATCGCCTCCCCCACAAAACCGGGAGCCATAAACAAACCCTGAAACAGCAACCGATTCAAATCAAAAGTTGCGCCGCCGCTGCTGCCGATTCCCGGCGCCGTCAAGCGACAAGTTGCCGCCTCCACTAAATCAGCCCTCCCGGCAACGTAACCGCCCGCAGGGACGATCGTACCCCCCGGATTTTTGATTAAAGAACCAGCCATCAGATCCGCACCGACAGCAGTAGGTTCGCAATCATCAACAAACTCTCCGTAACAATTATCAACAAAGCAAATTGTGTTAGGATTCTGATGTTTGACTATGGCGACGATTTTTTCAATCTCAGAAATAGACAAACTCGACCGCCAAGAATAGCCGCAAGAGCGCTGGATAAAAACCAGGCGAGTCTTTGCTGAAATAGTAGAGCTCAATGCCTGCCAATCCAAACTTCCTTCGCGAGTTAGAGGCAACTCACGGTAACTAATGCCAAACTCAAGCAGTGAACCTTGACCTTGCCCGCGCAAGCCGATCACTTCTTCTAAAGTATCGTAGGGAGAACCAGCCACTGCCAACATTTCGTCACCAGGACGCAGGATGCCAAAAAGAGCACAGGCGATCGCGTGAGTACCCGAAACAAACTGTACCCGGACAGCCGCGGCCTGGGCCCCTACCACTTCGGCAAATAACCCGTCCAAAGTCTCCCGACCCAAATCATCGTGGCCGTAACCCGTAACCCCTGCAAAATGGTGGACTCCAACCCGGTGGCTGCGAAAAGCTTTTAAGACTCGTTGAAGATTTTGCTTGACTGTAGTGTCAATACCAGAAAAAATCTGAAAGAGTGCCTGTTCTGCTTCCTGTAGCCGTGAAACGCTATTCATCTATACCTCGCTCACCCTTTGCGTGCGCGCTGTTCATTATGGCGTAGATGCGGCCCCTAGTTTGTAAACATAATATATTCATGACGATTGCAACTTCCAAAAAAACTTCTCCTGATTGGCCTGTCGTAGGCTTTATGGCCTTTCTGCACATCGGTGCTTTATTTGCTTTGCTGCCGGGTAATTTTAGCTGGTCTGCGGTCGGGCTAGCTGTCTTCCTGCATTGGGTAACAGGTGGTTTAGGAATTACTCTGGGATATCACCGCCTCGTCACCCACCGCAGTTTTCAAACACCGAAATGGCTAGAGTATTTTCTAGTTATTTGCGGTACCCTTTCCTGTGAAGGTGGCCCGATCGACTGGGTAGGAATGCACCGGTTACACCACATACATTCCGACACCGAAACAGATCCCCACGATTCCAATCAAGGCTTCTGGTGGAGCCACATGGGCTGGATGCTCTCGGATCTCCCGATCAGAGTGGAAATCCCCCGCTTTACTAAAGACATCGGCGACGACCCAGTATACAAGTTTCTCCAAGCATATTTTATCCCCATCCAAGTTGTCTTCGGTGTGTTGCTTTATTTATTAGGCGGCTGGTCTTTCGTGGTTTGGGGTGTGTTTCTGCGGATCGTGGTGGTGTTCCACTGCACTTGGCTGGTTAACAGCGCTACCCACAAATTCGGCTACCGCACCTACGAGTCGGGCGATCGATCGACCAACTGCTGGTGGGTGGCTCTGCTCACCTACGGCGAAGGCTGGCACAACAACCACCACGCCTTTCAATACTCGGCTCGCCACGGTCTCCAATGGTGGGAAATCGACTTCACCTGGATGACAATTCAATTGCTGCAATCGCTGGGTTTGGCAACCAAAGTGAAATTAGCAGAAAAATAGCGATCGGCAATTAGTCATTGGTTGTAGGTCATCAGTTCTGGACTAATGGCTGGTGACCAATGCCTAATCCTGTTTTTTGCGATGGTAGAGGTTGGGTTGAACAGAGATCGACTCTTCGGGTGCGATCGACCCAACCCAAACCAGAATCAGTTATAATATAATTGGGAACAAAAAATTTTGTTTGGCAGCCAATTTTTTTATTTTCCGAATACAACCCTAAATCTTTTTCAATCCTAATCCCAAATCTATCATTGATTCTTTATTAGTTTGGGCAAGAGTGCAGCAAAAAAATTCACTGCTCAATCCCAACTATTATGTGTGAATCTAGCTCGGCATCTCATCAGAAATCAAAAATAGAATGACAATTGCAACCCAAGAAAAACTCCAATACAATTGGAAGCACGTTATTAGTTTAGCAGGACTTCATATCGGCGCTTTGTTCGCACTGCTACCCAGTAACTTCAATTGGACAGCAGTGGGTTTAACAGTATTCATGCACTGGATAACCGGCGGTTTGGGAATAACTCTCGGATGGCATCGTATGCTTACCCACCGCAGTTTTCAGACACCAAAATTCGTAGAATACTTTCTAGCATTTTGCGGAGCCCTTGCCTGTCAAGGAGGAATAATTGATTGGGTTGGGCTGCACCGATTGCACCACACCCACTCTGACCAAAATGCGCTCGATCCTCACAATGCCCAAAAGGGTTTTTGGTGGAGTCACCTGGGTTGGATGCTATATAAAGGTCCAGCTCACGCTGAAATTCCCCGCTGTACAAAAGACATTTCAAGCGACCCGTTTTATCAATTTTTGCAAAATTACTTTCTGCCAATTCAAATCGCCTTTGGCGTCTTGCTTTACTTAGCAGCAGGCTGGCCTTTTGTAGTTTGGGTAATTTTTGTCCGCTTAGTTTTCGTGTATCACTGCACCTGGTTTGTTAACAGCGCCACTCACAAATTTGGCTATCGCACATACGAAACGGAAGATAGTTCTACTAACTGTTGGTGGGTAGCTGTCCTGACTTACGGCGAAGGCTGGCACAACAACCACCATGCTTATCAATACTCTGCGCGTCACGGGATGGAATGGTGGGAAATTGACTTCACTTGGATGACAATTCAAGTTTTGGAAGCAGTAGGTTTGGCTACTAAGGTGAAATTACCAGCAGCAAAATAGCAGCAATTGGGTCCTAGACGCAGAACCTCTGTAGGGTGTGAACTGCGTACCTTACCGCCTCAGAAACCCGGTTTCTCAAAGAAACCGGGTTTTTTGGTGAGTAATAACCAATGACCAATGACTAATGAGTCCGTTTTTGCTCGCCCCGGCCGCGCAAATATTCCGCTAAAAATGCCAATCCTCCCGAACCTACTATCAACAGCACGCTCAAAGCATTAATATCAGGTTTTACCCCAGTCCGAATCCGGCTAAAAATTTCCATCGGCAGAGTTGTAGTCCCGCTACCTGCGGTAAAACTCGCAATCAAAAAATCGTCCATGCTGAGGACAAAAGACAGCAGACAACCCGAAACAATTCCGGGTATTAATTGAGGGAGCAAAACCTGAATAAAAGCCTCAACAGGCGTTGCACCCAAATCCAAGGCAGCCTCTTCTAAATACGGGTTTAAATCGGCCAATCTAGTAGAAACAGCTAGGGCGATGTAAGCCAGACAAAACACAACGTGAGCGGCGACAATTGTCCACAAACTCAGAGGAATAGCCAGCGCAGCTAAAAATACCAGAGTAGCAACTGCGGTCGCAATATCTGGAATAATAATCGGCAAGTAGGAGACTCCCTGATATAAACTCTTGCCGGGAAAGCGGTAGCGGGCTAAACCAACCGCCATCAAAGTGCCAAGTACAGCCGAGATTGCAACTGCACAAACAGCCACTGTTAAACTGTTTCTCAGGGCAATTAAAATCCGCGTATCGCTAAATAATTTAACGTACCAATCTAAAGTAAATCCTTCCCAACCGGCGCTAAAACGCGATTTGTTAAAGCTGTAAAAGGTGAGTACCAGGATGGGCAGGTACATATAAAAAAACATCACAACGGCAAATATCACCTGCCAAGAAATCTTAAATTTAGGTTTTAAGTACATATCGGCTTGTATTTCCTCCTGTGGATTTTCGGGGGTATTTTCCATTTCTCGGTAATCGGTAATTGGTAATTAATTGGTAATTGGTAATTGGTAATCGGTTGTTGTCAGTTGTTATTTGTGAGTAGCTACCAATAACCAGTAACCAATAACTAATGACTAATAACTACTGACTAATGACTTCTTTAAATTGCATTACGATCGCCATATTTGAGCAAAAGGGCAATTCCGATACTCACTGCAAAGATTAATACCATACTCAGAGCCGAACCCAGCCCCCAATTTTGAGTCGCCCCCAAAAACTGATTGTAAATTAAACGAGCCGCCGTCATGCTCGAAGCTCCACCGAGCAACTCCGGATCGACAAAATCGCCCAAACAGCTAATAAATACTAGCAAAGAACCCGCAGCAATTCCCGGCATCGTCTGAGGTACTGTCACTTTCCAGAAAGTTTCCACTGGATTGGCGCCCAAATCCTGAGATGCTTCTAGCAACCTGCGGTCTAACTTTTCCAAAGATGCGTAGAGAATTGTCACGATATAAGGCAAATAACTGTAAGCCATGCCGATTAAAACTGCGGAACTTTGATTAAGCAATTCTAGAGGAGGAATGCCTACAAGTGCCAGCAGCGAGTTGAGAACCCCCGTAGGACGCAGAATTGTAATCCAAGCATACGATCGCAACAGCGAAGAAGTCCACAGCGGCAACACAAAGCCTAGCAAAGTTAAATTCCGCCACTTTTTCGAGACATTGAGGGCGATCCAGTAAGCGACGGGAAACCCCAGCAGCAAACACAGAATAGTAGTCCCCGTTGCGAAAAAGAGCGATCGACCAATCACCTGCAAATTCAGCGGCTCAAACACTCGCAGGTAATTGCCGATTCCCGAAGGAATCACCAAATCCCCCGGCTTAATATTCGGCACCAAACTAAGCTGAAAAATCACCAAAGTTGGTATGACTAATAATAAAAGCAGCAACAAGCCAGAAGGGCCGAGCAATGCCAGTGGCCCAGCCCACGCCGACCACGGGGAAACAGTTTCAGCCTTCAAGGAAGAATTGGGAGGAATAGGAGGGGGAGTTCTAGTTGAAACAGCCATAAATAAATAGTGTTGAGTTTTGAGTTGTGATTGGTACGGGCGGGTTTCACCAACAACAATCTATGCGTAAAATAAACAATCTTCTAAACCCGCCCCCACCCCACGGTAAATCGAAATGTAATGTAGGGGCGGGTTCACCTACAATAATCGCCTAAAATAAACAATCTCATAAACCCGCCCCCACCCCACGGTAAATCGAAATCCACATGAAATTTCTGGCAAAAATAAGATTAACCGCTGGTTAATTTAGTCCAATAGCGATCGTACACGTCTATAAATTTTCCTACCGGAGCAACACCTTCGCAATTTTTCAAAGTTGCCTCCGAAGGGAAAAGAATTTCATTTTCGCGGACTTCCGGCGTCAGCAAACTAAAAGCATCTTCCGAAGGAGTTGAGAAACTGAGCCGTTCTACTAAAGAAGCAGCGACATCCGCTTGCAGCATAAAGTTAATCCACTTATAAGCTGCTTCTGGATTGGGAGCACCTTTAGGAATTACTAAAGTGTCAGTCCACAGAGAAGAACCGCTTTTTGGCACAACATAGCGCAATTTGTCATTATCTGGGATTACCTCATTAGCATCAGAAGAATAACACATAGCTACCTTCAAATCCCCCGTCAGCATTTGCGGCCGCCAAGCATCAGTGGTAAAAGATGCGATCGCCGGTTTGAGTTCAACCAACTTTTCGTAAGCTTGTTTCACTTGCTCTTGGTTGGTAGAATTGAGAGAATAGCCCAACATCCGCAGCGCAGCACCCATCACTTCTCGAACATCATTTGCCAGCGTCATTCGCCTTGCTAACTCCTGTTTGTGCTGCCACAAATAGTCCCAATCTTCTGGCTCTTCTTTGAGTTGTTCGCTGTTGTAAATTAAGCCTGTGGTTCCCCAACTCACAGGGACGCTGTAGCGGTTTCCTGGGTCATATACGGGGTTTTGGAACTGTTTTTTTAGTCGATCGAGTCCGCCCAAAATCGAGTGGTCTAATGGGCTCAACAGCCCCAGTTCCGTCATCTGAATCACCATGTAGTCAGACGGGTAAATGATGCTGTAGGCCCGGCCACCGCCAGCTTGAACCCTAGCCAGCATCGCCTCATTGGAGTCAAATACGTCTGCAACCACGCGAATGCCAGTTTTTTCGGCAAAGCGATCGAGCAAAGCGTTATCGGTATATCCTGCCCAAGTATAGATGAAAAGTTGGTCGGCATCACCTTTGACCGGAGGAGCAGATTGTACGTCTGCAAGTCGCCAGCCGCAACTCGAAACAGCTAACCCGGAAATTGTCGCCGCCGAATTTTTTAGGAACTGACGGCGTGTAGAATTAGCCGGGAAAATCCTGGAAATTGGTAAGTTAGTCGGAGGCACAGTTCGATTTTAGATTTTAGATTTTAGATTTTAGATTTGGAGATTGAAGATTGAAGATTAGGGAATTGGTAATTGGGAATTGGGAATTGTCCTATGTTATTTGTTAGGAGAACCCACCACCAACAAATAACCAATGACTAATGACTAATGACTAATGACTAATACCAACTACCAACTGCCAACTGACTAATTCCGATCGGTCAAAGCGAGACAATCAGTAGTTCCCCAGTAAGCGTAAATCGGCGTGTGCGGATCTGGGAAAGACCCGCCGGTATTTGGCTGGCGTACAGTAATTTTATCGCCCGACGCCAACTCAACCACGTAATGAACGTGCGTGCCCATGTACATAGTATTTTTGAGCCGCCCTTCAAAACAGTTGACCGACACTTCCGGCTGGTAGAGATTCAAATATACTTTTTCCGGCCGGACGCTGACCACAACAGAGTCGCCTGTGACACCATTCCACATATCCGACTGCTGAACGATTATTTTCAGATTGGCTGATGTGCGAACTGTGATAGTCGATCGGTCGATCGATTCTACCGTACCCGCAAACAAATTCGTATCGCCAATAAAATCCGCCACAAAAGCCGTCTGGGGACACTCATAAATTTCTTCAGGAGAGCCAATTTGCTCAATCCTGCCCTCGTGCATCACCGCAATCCGGTCAGACAGACTCATCGCCTCTTCTTGGTCGTGAGTCACCATCACAAAAGTCAAGCCCAATTCTTGATGCAAATTCGACAGTTCCAACTGCATCTGCTTCCGCAACTTCAAATCCAGAGCACCCAGGGGCTCGTCCAGTAGTAGAACCGCCGGTCGATTTACCAGAGCTCTCGCCAAAGCCACCCGCTGCTGCTGGCCGCCCGACATTTGACCGGGAAACCTGTTGGCGAAAGATTCCATTTTCACCAATTGCAAAACTTCCCGTACCCGTTCTTCAATTTCCGCTTTCCCCAGCTTTTTTATCCGCAATCCAAAAGCGATATTGTCCCAGACATTCATGTGTCCGAACAAAGCATAGCTTTGAAACACAGTATTTACCGGACGGCGGTAAGCTGGAGTGTTGGTCATCGACTGGCCGCGAATCACCAATTCGCCCGCCGAGGGAGTCTCGAACCCAGCGATTAAGCGCAGCGTCGTAGTCTTGCCGCAGCCGCTAGGGCCGAGGATGCTAAAAAATTCTCCTTGGCGGATGTTGAGGTCAACTCCACGGACTGCGGTTTCGCCGTTAAATACCTTAAAGACCTTGCGGAGTTCAACGTCAAGCGCTGTATCCGTTGCTGTCGTACCTTGGTTGAGTGCTGTCTGAAACATATTCGCCCTTTCCTGGGGGTAATGCACGCCACTTAAATACAGTTTAAGTTTAGACTTTTCTGTATTTTAGGTGAGGAATGTTGGATGTAACAGGTTTTGGGATTTGTTCTTTAAATTCTATCCCAGAGCGCACCATTGTCAGCAACAGCCGTCAGCAACAGGCAAGATGCCTGTTCCACAAAAAAATTTACTCTTTGTGGAACAGGCATCTTGCCTGTTCATAAAAGCCTTATTGAGAATGGTGCAACATCTCAGAGCGACTGGCCATCTATTTATTCTCAGGACTTGGCGTGGGAGAGGGTTTTTGCGGTTTCTCTGTTTTGGGTGCTTCTGCTTTTTTCCACTCTGACAAAGGTCGCTGGACGGCATTTTTAAAGTCAAAAGGCACTAGCAGCACGGGCAAATTTTGGGCGGAATTTTGAGGGGGCGCTTCCGGCGGATTGGCTTGAGCGTACAAGAAGCGGCCGCTAAAGTCTGTTTTGCCTAAAACTAGGCGGTGAGTTTCCTGGTTGTCCAGTTTTACTGTGACTGTAGCTTGGGGTTGGTCGAGACCGAATTCGGGCAGTTGAGCTGCAGTAATATTAATCGTGCGATCGCTCTTTCCTGTTGCCAGCCTGTCTAGCAAAAAATCCACTGATGCCTGACTTGCGTGTGCTTGCACTGGCAATTTCATTTCCCAGCTAGACTTGCCTCCTTTTGTAGCATAAACTCGCTCAAAAGTCAATATTTTTTCGGGAGTTTTGACTGTAAAGAATTGTATGCGATCGGAGTTAAAAGCAAAAATTTTCTGTTTTTCTTCCTTAGCTGCTTCCTCTTTCGGAGATACTTGCATCTCGTACAAAGCAACCAACCCAGTCATGCTTAGTGCGACGGCTATCAATACTAATGTATTTTTCTGCAATTTCATAATAACTGGGAATTGGGCATAGGGAATTTGGCATTGGCCAAACAGGGCATTGGGCATTGGGCATTGTTAACTGTTGACTGTTGACTGTTGATTAATGTTATTGGTTATTTGTTATTAGCCACAGCAAAGGATTAACAAATGACAACTGACACCTGTCAACAGTCAACTGACAACAGTCAACAGTCAACAGTCAACAGTCAACTAATTTATCTTCTCTTCCACCAAATAGCGCCGCCAATTCCCAGTCCGAGTAAAGGCCAAATTAGCCAAGCTAAAACCAGCAATCCTACTTGGATGGTGGTCATGTTAATGCGGCGGTTGGTAGCTTTTTTCGGACTGATAGAAAAGCTTTGCTGGTCTGGTTTACTCAACCAACTGACTGAATTGAGAAACACGTCGCTATTGAGTTGTTGGTCAAACCAACCGTTAGTCACAAATTGAGATGTGCCAATTACTACCATTCGCGATGTTTTTCTAGGAGTTGAAGGCGCAGAAGGAGTTGGCTTTGGACTGGGAGATGTTGTGGGAGATGCTGTGGGAGATGTTTCTGGTGTCGGTGTGGGAGATGCTGTCGGAGATTCTGTCGGTGTTGGCGAACTTTCTGGATATGCTGTGGGAGATGCTGTCGGAGATGCTGCCGGTGTTGGCGAAGTCGTGGGTAATGCTGGCGGCGTAGCTTCTTGCGAGACAATCACCGAATAGCTGATTGGGGAAGCTGTTGGTGAAGTTGTCGGCGATGGTGAAGTTGTCGGCGACGGTGAATCTGTCGGGGATGGCGAAGTTGTTGGCGACGGTGAATCTGTCGGGGATGGCGAAGTTGTCGGCGACGGTGAATCTGTCGGGGATGGCGAAGTTGTCGGGGATGGGGAAATTGTTGGCGACGGTGAATCTGTCGGGGATGGGGAAATTGTTGGCGACGGTGAATCTGTCGGGGATGGGGAAATTGTCGGCGATGGTGAAATTGTCGGCGATGGTGAATCTGTCAGCGATGGTGAATCTGTCGGCGATGGCGAAGTTGTCGGCGATGCTTGGGGTGAAGGCGTGACCGGTGTTGGTGTTGGTGAAGGTGAGGGCTTTAAGGGAGTGCTGTCAGTGGACGATCGAACTAAAGCTACACCTAATAATAGCGGGCCTTGTCGATCGGTCTTCTGATCGAACTCCAATTTCTTAGTCGTCAAATCGCTTTCCGCCCAACTTTCCTGACTCGTCCAAATCAGCGGTTTTGCCTCTATCCCTTCTACTGGCGAGTTTTCCAAAGCACGCGCAAATGGATAAAATGAAATACCGTTGCCAAAACTTTGAGTAATCGGATGTTCGCCGTAGCGCCTGACTGTGGGAACCGTGGGGCCCAGGCCAAATCTTTGACCATCGCCCGAAGCATCGATGGCCAAACGGGCGTCTAGTTTTACGCCCCATTCTTGGAGCATTTTGTCCAATCCCGTATCAATTGCCGGGTCTACCATTAACAATAAACTGCCGCCGCGATCGAGATAAGCTTTTAGTGCTTTAATTTCTGTATCGGAAAACGGTTTTTCCAACCCGGGAACGATTAAAGCATCTGCATCTTCTGGCACTTCTTTGCGTTCGGTCAAATTCAGCGTTTGGGCGTTGTAGTATTTATCTTTCAAAGCTTTTTCAGCTTGCTGAATTCCGCCTTGACCTTCCTTTATCGGGCGGGCTCCTTTGCCTTGCAAAAAGTAAACTGTAGCAACGCGAGTGCTCAGGATTTCTTCTAAGCCATTGGTAAGTTTTATCTCTGAAAGACCTTGATTTGGGTCGCTACCAAAAGCAGTGCCGCCTTTTTGCAGAACTTGTTTTTTGTCCCCGGATTGCAGGTAAACTTCCCCGATGCTGGTAATGCTAAATTCCCGCGCTTTTCCCGGTTGCGTCTGCGGGTCAACAAACTCGAATTGGAACTTTTCGCCTCCCTCGCGTTTGTAGCTTTGCAGCAATTCTTTAATTTGGGGGTTTTGGATGGGGTCAAATACCCAAACTTTGACTGTTTGTTGCAGGTTTCGCAGAATTTGTTGAGTCTGCGGGGCGAGGGTAAATTGTTGGCTTTCCGTTAAGTCGATGCGGACGGGATAGCGAACGGCTATGAAGTTAATTACTCCGAGAATCACAAAGACGGCGAGGGTAGCAATCAGGGCGTTGGTGCTGGCTTGAGTGGAACGCTGGCCCCAAAAGCTTTGTTCGTAACTCAAATATAGCAGCCAAAGTGCGATCGTCACTGCTCCGGCAATAACTAAACCGACTGTCAGTGGGTCCCATACTCCCGATACAAGTCCTGCTGTTACCCCCGCTGCGATGAGGAGGGGGCCCAGCAAAAAAACGTATTTCCAATTTGTTTTGCTAATTTTCATAACGTAAATATTGAGGGAAAAATTTCCGGGCCGAGGATGTTATTCTATATCGCATTAGCCTGCAACCATGCTGTTAAATCTGACGGCTTGTTGAAATCGATCGCGGCATCTCCTAGTTCTTCTAATTCCTGTATACCTAATTGACGGATGCTGTTTTCAGTTTCTGGTTGTATTGTGCCTAAGCGCTTCACTAGCTGACGCAATATTAACGATAGTTGAGCGGCTTTTGTCACCTGTTCTCTTGCTACATCTATGGCAATCTGCTGGTCTTGAATCCACAGTTCTTGCTTCTGCAATTCATTTAATTCTTCCTGAGTGAAGTTTGACTCGCTGGCAATTCTAAAAGCTTTCTGAATTTCGGGAACTGCACTGAGTGTTTCTGGTACTGTCTCCAGAGTGCTGGTATTTTTGAGAAAGTAAATCCATTGATCGGCGGTTGTTTCTAATTCTGCTAATTCCTTGCTAAATTTGGGCAGTTCGATAAATACTAATTCTATTGCAGTATCTGGACACTCAAACTTTTGCTCTTTTTCTTGAAAAACAAACCGCGACATAAATTCGGGCTGATTTTCAAACATTTCAAAGTCGGCAATTTTCAAAGAAATTACTGTTTTTAGTCTTTCGTAGCGTTCTTTTCCTGTTAATTGCTGGCTGTAGCTTTTGGCAGCGTTGTACAAAACTCTGTTCCCAAAGGAAGGGACGTTGATCAGTTGAATTTCAACTAGGGCGATTCTGCCGCCGTTAATTGTGGCTTTGACATCTAGGTGCGTGTCTTGGGTTGCGAGAGTTTGAGGTTCTGGTTGGGAGTCGATTATTTCTAAGTCTTCGATGACCGGCTGTGCTTCATAAAGGATGGCGTTTAAAAAATTAATCAGGATGTCTTTGCTGTCGCTGGAACCGAATATTTTTTTGAACGCAAAGTCGATTTTGGGATTGATAAATCTCATTGTTTGAGGTATTTTGTAGAATGATTAACAGGGAAAAAATAACCTTCCCTTTGCTCTTTACTTCTCTTTACTTCGGCAAAAATAACCTTCTCTGTCTCAGCCTTTCCTGATGTTTTTAAGAACGCTGATATCGCAAGGCATCGATAGATTGGGCGGTCAGAAATACTCCTAAAATGATGTAACTGGCAAACATAATTAAACTGCTGGTATCGAAAACTCCCTTGACAAGATTGGTGTAATTTGTTAGGAGCGACAAATGTCCTAATGCTGTTCCGAAGGCGCCACCGATACCGACGGCGGCTGCATCAATCACCCAGAGAAATAATACTAGAGCGAAGGTGAGGATGGCTGATAAAATTGTGCTGTCGGTGAGGGAGGAAATAAACATTCCGAGCGACAATACTCCTGCTGCTAGTAAGATTAAGCCGGCGTGTCCTAGCAGAAGAACTCCGGGGAGTACGGGTGGGGTTGAGGAACTGAGGACGATCGCCTCGCAGAACAGTAGGGGCAGCAACATTGTGGTATAAAATGTTAAAACGCCGAGGAGTTTGCCGGTAGCAACTGCCCAGTTTGTTAAGGGGGATGTGGCTAATAGTTCTAATGTGCCGCGTTTGCGTTCTTCTGCGTAAAGTCCCATTGAGAGTGCGGGTAGTACGAACAACGAAAGGGAACCCATGATTCGCAGGAAGAGTTGCAGAAATTCGTAGGCTACGTCGATGGGAGGTTCGGTAATTCCCGCTTGGTCTCGCTGCGCGATTTGGGGAATTAACCCGTCGGGGGCTAGGAGGATGGCTATTAAAAAGTAGCCGGTGATTAGCCAAAAGACTGCTGCGATGGCATAGGCTAATGGCGATGCAAAATAGCTTTGTAGTTCTTTGCGGTAAATTGCGACAATATTACTAATCATTACTAACATTTAGGAATTGGGAAGGGGTAATTGGGCATTGGTAATTGGTTCATTCTGAGTCGCCTGCGGGTGGTGTTTCGCTGCCGTCGCTATCCTGTTTTTTTCTTTCTATTTGTCGCTTTTTGGTCATAGGCGACTGTTCGGGCCGAGAATCGCTACTCGGTTGTGGCTTTTTTTTAATTGGCCGATTTTTTACCACAGGTTCAGATTCTGGTTGAGAACGTTCGATCGACTTTGGCGTATCTAAAATCAGTTCAGATTCTGGTTGAGAATGTTCGATCGACTTTGGTGCATCTAAAATCAGTTCAGATTCTGGTTGAGAATGTTCGATCGACTTTGGTGCATCTAAAATCAGTTCAGATTCTGGTTGAGAACGCTCGATCGACTTTGGTGCATCTAAAATCGGTTGGGGTTCTGGTTGAGAACGTTCGATCGACTTTGGTGCATCTAAAATCAGTTCAGATTCTGGTTGAGAATGCTCGATCGACTTTGGTGCATCTAAAATCAGTTCAGATTCTGGTTGAGAAAGTTCGATCGACTCTTGTCTTTCTAGAATGAGCAGATTTTCGACAATCGGTTCTGGTTGAGAAT
>NZ_JAUBOV010000023.1:0-56446 GCF_036700405.1 Microcoleus sp. T3_D1 | reverse complement strand
GCTCGATCGACTCTATTGTTTCTGAAACTTCTAGATTTTCGACAATCGGTTCTGGTTGAGAATGCTCGATCGACTCTATTGTTTCTGAAACTTCTAGATTTTCGACAATCGGTTCTGGTTGAGAATGCTCGATCGACTCTTGTCTTTCTACACTTTCCAGAAACTCTGCCACTGGTTGCATTTCGGGTTCTAAATCGCTTATTTCCTCCGGTGTTTCTGTAATTGGTTCGGATTCTGGTTGAGAATAGTCGATCGACTCTTGCCTTTCTACAACAGGTTCGGATTCGGGTTGAGAATAGTCGATCGACTCTTGCGTTTCTACAACCAGCAGATTTTCGATAATCGGTTCTGGTTGAGGATGCTCGATCGGCTCTACTGTTTCTGAAACAACGGGCAGATTTTCGACAATTGCTTCTGGTTCATGATGCTCGATCGACTCTTGCCTTGCGACAACTGGTTCGGATTCGGGTTGAGAATAGTCGATCGACTCTAAGGTTTCTGAAACTTCTAGATTTTGGACAATTGGTTCTGGTTCATGATGCTCGATCGACTCTACGGTTTCTGAAACAACGGGCAGATTTTCGACAATCGGTTCTGGTTGAGAATAGTGGAGCGACTCTACTGTTTCTGAAACTTCTCGATTCTCGACAATCGGTTCTGGTTGAGAATAGTTGAGCGACTCTACGGTTTCTGAAACAACGGGCAGATTTTCGACAATCGGTTCTGGTTGAGAATAGTTGAGCGACTCTACTGTTTCTGAAACTTCTCGATTTTCGACAATCGGTTCTGGTTGAGAATAGTTGAGCGACTCTACGGTTTCTGAAACAACGGGCAGATTTTCGACAATCGGTTCTGGTTGATGATGCTCGATCGACTCTACTGTTTCGACAACTGGTTCGGATTCTGGTTGAGAATGCTCGATCGACTCTACTGTTTCGACAACTGGTTCGGAATCTGGTTGATGATGCTCGATCGACTCTTGCCTATCTGAAACTAGCAGATTTTCCACAATCGGTTGCGATTCCGATTGATGAGCATCCGCGATCGACTCTTGAGTTTCTGCTGCTTCTTGCAGATTTCGATCGACCTCCGGTTCGCTGTGAACCAGATTTTCTTCCGGTTTCTTTTCAGCCGCTGTCAGCCTTAAAAACACATCTTCGAGAGTAGCGCGAGAGCGGCGCATTTCGCACAGTCCAAATCCAGAGGCGATGATAGCTGTAGCAATTTCTCGTCCGGGTTCTCTTTCCTGTTCGCACAAGGCCCGCAGGCGGTAGCGATTCACTAAAAATTGCTGGCTTGGAATCAATTCGATCGATCGAACTCCCGGCACATTTTCCAAAGAAGGCAACAGCAGACTGTTTACCAAATCCGCCTCGCCTTCAACTTCGAGTTCGTAACCCTCTCCGACAGCCAACTCTCCCATCAAATTTTCGGGAGTACCCGCAGCGACGATTTTTCCGCGATTGATGATGGTGACGCGGTTGCAAGTCATGCTGACTTCCGGCAGAATGTGCGTGGAAAGGATGATTGTGTGCTGGCCGCCAAGACTTTTGATTAAATTGCGGACTTCGATGATTTGTCGCGGGTCGAGGCCGACGGTTGGTTCGTCTAAGATAATGACCGGCGGGTCATGGACGATCGCCTGCGCGATACCGACGCGCTGCCGAAATCCTTTAGAAAGCTTGCGGATTAAAACTTTGCGTTTATCAACCAGGCCGCAGCGTTCGATCGCGGAGGTAACTCGTCGCGCGCGATCGCCCGCAGGCACTTGCTTAATTCTGGCGACAAAAAACAGAAACCCTTCCACACTCATTTCTGGATACAGTGGCGGGTTTTCCGGCAGATAACCGATGCGCTGTCTGACTCCCATCGAGTTTTCGTGAACGTCAAGGCCGGCGATGCGGGCCGTACCGCTGGATGCCGGCAAATATCCCGACAAAATTCGCATGGTTGTGGTTTTGCCAGCGCCGTTTGGCCCCAAAAACCCCAGAATTTCTCCTGATTCGACCGAAAAAGACACGTCCGCGATCGCTGCGGTCGAACCGTAAGTTTTGCTTAAGTGTTCTACTTCAATCATTTGTCAGAAGTGACGCGATTTTAGGTTTGAGATTTTAGATTTACTTTGCCAACCACAGGCGGGACGCCTGTTCCACGAAGGGGAGAGTCCCGCCCGATCGGCGGGTCGATCGAATTGGGAGCATCTCAGTTTTGCATTTACAGTGCGAGCGTCCCCGCTCGCGTGTACAATACGCGAGCGGGGACGCTCGCACTACAATAAAAAAAATGCTTTTTACAAAACTGAGATGCTCCCATCGAATTTATGGCGAAATTTTTAATTTGATTTTGTCTTCCAGTGTAGTCTGGCAAGAACCAAATCTATCATAAGTGTCGATCGGACTTTGAAGCAAAATGCTAGGTAGTAGGGTGCGAAGCCCGGAAATGAGTAGCCCCTGTACATCGAATCGCTACCAACCGACGCACCCTACCAGTAGGTTCTGTGCCTACCCGAACCCTCAACTAGCTGCCTTCGATGTTGTTAGGCGCTGTTTCTAGGTTGATATCGGCATTAAAAACAATCACAAATTGAGCCTTGGGGATTAACTGCCGGACGATCCGCAGATAGCCGTCAGCATCGGAATGCCTGAAAAAGTGGGCCACAGTGATTCGCTGCATATTGGGAAGCAGGCGAACAACCAACCACCTGTTAAGGCGCTGTTTGTAGGGCATAATTAAGTTTGTCTCCATTCAGTGTTGGAGTTGGACTTGCATAGGCAAAAAAATTACTAAACTTAGTAATACTTAACTTGACTGATTAACATTGTGGGCGGTATGATTACACCAATGCCTAAAAAAGGCTTAATTATCTGGTTTGTAAACCACAGTTTTGTCAAAACTGACCAGCCTGTAAAAAGGTCGAACGGGAGTCCGCGTTTCGTTAAATTGGTTGAAAATAGTGGATGACTCATGGCTAAAAGCTTCAACTAAAATTAACTCAATTAGGGTGGGCTACACCCGAATTAACGCCTGTGGACAAGTTGCGAGCCGACTCCCTTGGGTGAAACAGGAAGCAGACCCTTCAGGAGCAATCCTGATTGAATGGTGAGACTTAAATAAGTTTAGCCAAGTTTTGTGTAGCAGCCAAAGCCAGTTCAATGCTTGTCGAGGGCGCGGACTGGCTTTTGATTTGTTTCAGGCTTTGCACACAAATTTCCTAATTCCATAGAAGGCTAGAGAAATTAGGTTATTTATAACTATTATTTTTACCAAAACTTTGAATTCTAGTCAATAGTTGTTTATAAAAATTGTCTAAAATAATCAACTAAATATAGTCAATTGACTGTATATATTCAGTTAAATACATATAGTCAACTGAATACATATAGTCAACTGAATGAGGCATAGATAATAACGCTGGGGCAAAAACTAAGAATACGACCCCAAAGTTTAAATCTAACCCGAATACAAGTGGCAAGAGCGTGTAATGTGGTGGAATCGACAGTCATCAACTGGGAAACCGACAGACACGTCCCCAAGCTATACCCAGCACAGATGAAAGCCCTGTGCGACTTATTGAAGTTCACGATCGAAGATTTAGTAGTGTAGCTTGGGGAGTTAAGATCAAGTAGGTTGGACGATCGCGCTTTTTTGCAGAGAGGGCTATCGCTTTCTATTTCGATTACTGCTGCTGAAATTGAGCCAACAACCAAGCCCCTACCTGTGCCTGATCTTCAGTGCGACTCCGCTGCAAAGCCTCTTCCAACACAGCAATAGTTAATCCCGGCAAAACTTCCGATTGAACAAGCCGCCGACTGCCATTATCAGCAATAATAGCAAAGGCAATAATTTGAGATTTCTGCACGTCTACTACCCAATATTCAGCGACTTTTAACTCTTCGTAAAGCAACCGTTTTTCACCGATATCATCAGCCAAAGTAGAGTCAGCAACTTCTATGACTAAATCTGGCGGTGGGGTAACGTCAAGACTTGCGATCGAAGTTCCTTTAGGTGCTAATTGCGCTCTTTCTCCAATGTAGTAAGATACGTCGGGCTGAGACTCTCGGACTCCTGTTTTACGGTAGCTACAGTTATCCAAACCATTTAAAGGGATAGCTTTCGCAATACAGAACAGACTCACGCCTAAAAAAATACTTCCATTGTCTCTAGCATGATCTGGCCCTACTGACATAGTTTCAATCCTCATTTGTCCGTTGCGGTAGTAGCATTTTGCTTTATTGTAAGCTGGGTCATCTGCCATCGCGATGAATTCTTCCCATGTCGCTACCACCCAGATATCAGTTGGCAATTTAGTCTTTAGTCCACTCATTTTTTTATCCCAAATATCTCGATCGTATAACACCACTCAATCAAATGCAAACCCTGTTCTCTCTACTCTTCCTCTGCGCCCTCTGCGCCCTCTGCGGTTAAATCAAAAAAATCTCAACTCCTTTTCCAAATCTTAATTTCCCCCAACCAACCCGCACTAACAATAGTCTTCCCATCGCTGCTAATCGCCACAGCACTAACATAGCCAGAATGCCCGCTCAAATTACCTCTCAAATCCCCCGATCGCACATCCCAAAGCCTCACACTCTTATCCCAACTCCCAGTAACCAGCGTAGTGCCATCCCGACTGAATGCCACCGACCAAACTCCGTCAGTATGCCCGCTTAAACGCCGAATTAACTGCCCGTTTCCGGCATTCCACAACCCAACAGTGCCATTGCTGTTTCCCGCCGCTACACTCTTGCCGTCGGGAGTAAAAGCTAGCGACAAAACAGCCAAGTTTTTGCCGCCAATCGTGCGAATTGCTTGACCTGTAGCTAAATTCCACAACCTAATTGAACCGTCTTTGCTGCCGCTAGCTAAAGTTTTGTTGTCGGGACTAATTGCCACAGCATTCACCAACCCAGAATGCCCGGTCAAAGTCCGCAGCAATTCCCCCGTTTTCGGGTTCCAAATCTTAATCGTTTTGTCCCAACTACCGCTGGCTACAAATTGACCATCAGGACTAACGGCAACGCTCGAAACTGCATTGGAATGCCCGCTCAAAGTCCGTACAACCGCGCCCGTTTCTAAATTCCAAATTTTCACAGTTTTGTCGTCGCTGCCGCTAGCTAACACCCTGCCATCCGCACTCGCGGCCAGTGCGTTTACGGCTTCCGTGTGTCCTTGCAGGGTAGTTTTTAATTGCCCGCTGGGAAAATTCCAAACTGAGATAGTGCCGTTGCTATTTCCTGTGGTAAAATAAGCTGAAGCTAGGGCAAGGGAACTGACAACTTCCGAAGGCCCTTTGAGGGTATTTGTGGCAGCAAAGGCGATCGCACTTGCGGGCGTGCGGGGCGCATTATTCGCTGGAGTTTTAGGGTTTCCGGCAGTAGGAGATTGGGGAACTACTGGCAGGGAAATAGTCGATCGCCATTTCATAAAAGTATTAATTTCTATCCCCGCCGCCACGATTTTATCGGAGTTTTCCTCTAACCTGACAATGCCGTTAATTGCGACAACTCGCCCCGCATCGTCGAGCACCGGGCCCCCGCTCATGCCCGCTCTCACTAAGTTGTTGTATACCAAAGTATAGCCGTTCCAGGGAGTTTGGCGGCCGGTAAGCTGACCTTCCGTGGCGAGGAAAATCGGCTGTCTCAGAGAACCGCCGGATATCGGCCAGCCCGCCACATAAGCCTTGTTTCCCTTAGTTGCTGCGGAATTGGCTAATTGAGCCAGGGGGTAGCTTTGAGTGCTGCTGAAGGGCACGATCGCCAAATCCGCACCGGGCATTCGCCGCACGAGGCTATAGTATACAGAGTGAGCTTTGCCGTCGGGAGTTACGACCTCGTAATCGCCGGCTTTATCGACAACGTGCCAGTTTGTGAGAATATAGTATGTGCTGCCTTGTTTCTCTAAAATTACTCCCGAACCGCCTTTTGCCCCCTGGATGCGAACAGTAATTTGTTGGGCAACGGTTTTAACTTTGTCGGCGGTTAATGCGAGGGCGATTTGAGGTGATGTGAGTGGGATGAGGGCGATCGAACTCAGGGCGATCGTAGCACTCAAAATAGCCGGAATTGTTCTGCTGTAATTCATTATTTTGTCAATTTAACATACCCACATATCAACAGACGCATAACTTTTCCGGTTTGTGGCATATTTACGACGCGAAAATGCCTGCGCGATCGAACTTTCGACATTCGCACAAGCCTAAAAATATTTGACACAGCCCTCTGGCTAGCAGAAAAATTTAGAATCGGGAACCGCACCTAGCCTCAACAATTGCAACTGGCTGATCTCTATTTTGTTGTTGGCAAATGATAAGTTTAGCAAAACGCTGCTGGGAATATTCCCCATTAGCCATCCAGCCGATGGGTGCGCCTGCGATCGCGCCGACTGCTAAACCAGTGATGAGGCTCCAAACAAGATGCTTTCGGGCGATCGGCTGTTGTTCCATAAAAATTTATCCTAAACATTTACCCTTACCAGAAATACCACACATAAAAGTTAGTTTCTTCCTCCTATGTACTTATTTCCTAAGTAGTAAGCCATTATTAAGTATCATGTCCTTCACAGTCCGCTTAACAGAATCCCATGCAGCAATAATCAACTATCCAAACTTAACAAAAGCGATGGCAAGAAATATATGGTATTTAGAAACTGGAACAAAGAGTTAACTGAGGAAAATCTCCGAGAGCAAATAACCAAAGCCAAGCAAGCATGGAAAAACGCTGAGGCTACAGAACCCCGCGCCGAACCCGTGTATTACAATCAGTCTGAAAATTTAATAGCGATCCAACTAAAAAACGGTGCTATTTTCTGTTTTCCTCCAAGCCTTGCACAAGGCTTAGAAGGCGCTTCACCAGAACAGTTGGCTGATGTTTGGCTACCTCCTTCCGGTAGCAGCGTGCACTGGGAAAGCTTAGATGTTGATTTTGGTATTCCCGAACTTTTAGCAGGTATTTTTGGAACAAAATCTTGGAGGGCTGATTAATTTTTTAGTCCCCCTATACTCGGACTTTGTTTGTGTAGTAGCGGTTTCAACTGAGATGTTACACCATTCTCAATAAGCTTTTTATGAACAGGCAAGATGCCTGTTCCACAAAGAGTGAATTTTCTTGTGGAACAGGCATCTTGCCTGTTCTTGAGAATGGTGCAAGATGTGAGTTTCAACCGCCGAGTAATTTCCAATCCCCGACTTTTCCAATAAATCGGGGATTTCGCATTCAATTCTATGCCAAATCAAACAACAAAAATTCAGCATCTTCCGTAGCTTCAATCACCACCTCAGCCTCCCCGCTAACCGCCGCAGCGTCGCCATTTTCCAAAGGCAAACCGTTCAGCCAAACCGAGCCGCGAGCCACTTGCACCCAAGCATGGCGATTCGGCTGCAAAGCATGAGAAACCTGCGAGTCTTTATCCAAAACAGCCGCATACAAATCAACATCTTGATGCACTTTCACAGCACCATCTCTCGCATCACGTGCCGCCACTAAGCGCAGTTTTCCGTGCCTTTCTGCTAGGGGAAACTCCCGCTGCTCGTAACTCGGAGGCAATCCCTTTGTATCGGGTAACAGCCAGATTTGCAGCAAATGAACTGGGTCTGTTTGCGAGTTATTGAACTCGCTGTGCTGGATACCCGTACCTGCACTCATCCGCTGCACTTCACCGGGTTTAATCACTGCACCAGTACCCAAACTATCCTTGTGTTCTAATGCTCCTTCTAATACATAAGTAATGATTTCCATGTCGCTGTGCCCGTGAGTGCCGAAACCTCTGCCGGGGCTAACGAAATCCTCATTAATTACCCGCAAAGAGCGAAAATTCATATAATTTGGATCGTAATAGCCGGCAAAAGAAAATGTGTGGTAACTGTCCAGCCAACCATGATTAGCGTGTCCTCTTGCTTCACTTTTTCTGACGGTAATCATCTTGTCCTCCTAATTTAAAAACAATCAAAACTATGGTGTTTGTTTAGCAGTCCTGGACGTAGAAACCGGGTTTTTTAGGATAATAGTGCATCGCAGCTTTAATATCGGTGAAAAACCCGGTTTATTTGGTATTGATGCCTAAGTCCTATTTAGTTGTAAAATCAAACCCAAAGCGGTGGGTGCACGATTGGTTTATCCTTGATTATTGCTGCCTTTAAAGTTTGCTATGAGCGCCGTCGCAAAATGGAGAATTTGCGGTATACTTGCAGTTGCACATCGCCACAGTTTTTTTCTCAGTTACTTCAAAAGCTAACGGCACAAATTCGCTACCTTTATGGGAACCGTCACAAAAAGGCTGATTCTTAGCTTGACCGCAGGTGCACCAGTAGTAAGTACCGGGTTCAAGTTCCATAACGGCGGGTTTTTTATCAGCAATCACAGGTTGGCTCATCGTGTTCTCCTTTTTGATTGATGCCAGATGCAGGAATATATTTATTGGTTTAGTTTGTTTGATTTCTGCGATGTTTCTACTTTAAACCGAGTCAAGCTATTATGGGAAGTACGCACTTAAAAGTGCGGTAGTTACCAAAAAGATACTATGCAAGTCCAAGAAGTAAAGGTCGATCGAGCAAATTGCCCTGTAGAACGCACTCTAGAGGTGATTGGCGGGCGCTGGAAAGTCTTGATTCTGCGGGAGTTGTTTCCAGGAGTGAAGCGCTTTAACGAGCTGCAACGAGCTGTCAACGGCATTACTCAGAAGATGCTGACGCAGCAACTGCGGGAAATGGAATCAGATGCGATCGTGCACCGGGAAATTTACCTGCAAGTGCCGCCAAAAGTTGAATATTCGCTAACGCCTTTGGGCCAAAGTCTCAAACCGATTATTAATGCCATGCACGAATGGGGAATTCAGCATATTAGCGAAGATGGAAAATGAGCGGTTTCTAGATGTTTTTTTTCCGTCTTCCGACAGATTTCAAATTTTCCACCTAGTTCAAGAATAATAATATGAACAACATAGAGCGTCTCGCCACCCTCAACCGCATCCGCAAACTCAGCCGCCTGATGGATACCGCCATTGGCATCCCCGGTACTAAATTTCGCATTGGTTTAGACCCGATTATCGGTTTAGTTCCGGGTGCTGGGGATATCGTAGATACCGCGTTTTCCGCCTACCTAATTTATTTAGCAACTCGATTCAACATTCCCCAAAAAACTCTAGGGAAAATGGTTTACAATATCGGTCTAGAAGCCGTTGTGGGATCAGTACCTTTAGTAGGAGATATCTTCGATGCTTTTTATAAATCAAACATGAGAAATCTCGCGCTTTTAGAAGAGCATTTAGAAGCAGTTGAACCAGAACTAGCCGCAGTTGCAGAACCTGTTCCTCAATCGATTAAATTGTAGGGGCGGGTTTCACAAACAATAATTGTAAATAACACACATCTTGCACCATTCTCAAGAACAGGCAAGATGCCTGTTCCACAAAGAGTGAATTTTCTTGTGGAACAGGCATCTTGCCTGTTCCTAAACAAATAATTGAGAATGGTGCAACATCTCAGAAATAACCAACAATCTCTCAAACCCGCCCCCACCCAACGAGAGATCACAATGTACATTTTCCGCATTCAATCCAAATTTAATGTTGATGTGGGTTATCTGTTGTGGGGGGCGGGTTTATCTAGATTGTTGGTACTCGTCAGATATTATTCGTGAAACCCGCCCCTACAAAATAATTACTGATGTCGTTTAACCGCTTCCACGAAAGCAATAACATCCGCTTCCAAAGTATTAAACGCCGTTACCAGTCTAACAGTACATTCATCCCACCTATAAAACAGAAAGCCCTCAGCTAAAACCGCTGTAATTATCGATTCGGGAAGTTGAATAAAAATCTCGTTTGCTTCCACTCGATGGCAAAACTTCGCTCCCTCAACTCCCGCCAAACCTTCGGCTAATTTGGCTGCCATATTATTGGCATGAGCCGCATTTTTCAACCACAAATCATCCGTTATATACGCTTCCAACTGCGCCGACAAAAACCGCATTTTCGAGAAAAGATGCCCGCTGCGCTTGCGGTAAAAAGGGAAAGTCTTTGCTAATTCTTGATTGAAAAATACCACAGCTTCCGCAGCCATTGCGCCGTTTTTTGTCGCTCCAAACGATAGAATATCTACACCGGCGCGCCAAGTGACATCAGCAGGAGAACAGCCAAGACTGGCGACTGCATTGGCAAAGCGAGCTCCATCCATGTGCAGGTGCAAATGGTGGCTGCGAACTACTTCCGAAATGTGGGAAATTTCTGCTGGATTGTAGACTGTGCCGGCTTCCGTTGCTTGAGTGATGCTGACGGCTGCGGGCTGTACGTGGTGGACGACACCTGCACCAGCGCGATCGAGTATTTTTCCTAAAGTCTCTGCCTCTATTTTACCATGATTTCCTGTTACTGTAACTAACTTTGCACCGCCTGTAAAAAACTCCGGCGCGCCGCATTCATCGAGATTAATATGAGATTCCGCATGACAGTAAACAGCGCCGTAAGGAGGAGTAACAACCGCAAGGGCCAGAGAATTAGCAGCAGAACCAGTTGCTACAGGAAAAACTGTCACCGATGTCTCGAACAAATCCGAAAATTTAACTTGCAAACGCTGTGTATATTCATCATCTCCGTAAGACATCACAGCACCGCAATTAGCCGCTGCAATCGCCGCCATAATCTCCGGCGAAACCCCGGTTGCATTGTCGCTACAAAAATTCATTAGAATAATTGGTAAATAGAATCTATAATATAACTCAACACTCAGCAGTCAACACTCAAGCATTAAACCAAGAGGCAGAATTATGGCAGAATACCGCCAAATAGAATACCGCATCGGCAAAGACGGCAAAATTACCGAAACCGTCCTCAACGCCACTGGTTCGAGTTGCACCGAAACCACCGCCGGAATTGAAAAGGCCCTCGGCCAAGTAGAATCTCAAGACTTGCTGCCAGAATATTATCAAGACGAAGAAAATTTGATCGTTGAACAAACGCAGACTTTAAAACAAGTTTAGAAAAATTAACAATGTTCTATCTCCTCGGTGCAACAGTTGATGTAACAACACTGCCTGCCTTCAGCTTCGCGCTGGCTATCGGGGGCATTTTTCTAATTTTAGTCTACGTTTATGCTGCATCTGAGGCGGGAGATGCGATCGAGTTTAAGTACGATACAATTCTGCGGGAACGCATGAATCAGCTAGACATTCTCGATTGGCAAGATTTAGGCGAAAAAGCAGGCTTAAGTCGCTTTGCGGTGCGCTTAGTGCGGCAGGGAGACGTGGGAAAACTCACGCTAGACCAACTGAGGCGGCTGGCAACAGTGCTGAATTTGAATTTTCAAGAGTTCGATCGCACTTTGCTCGCGCTGCCCCTATCGGCTACAATCACAACTAATCCCAGCGAAATTGAAGAATTGAGGCAGCAGTGTTTCCGCCTACGAGAAGAATTGCAGCAGCAAAAAGCTCAACTAACTGCCGATTTTCGCCGCGCTACCTTTGAACAGTTGCAAACTTTGTTAACCAACTATCCCGCCGCCCGCAAAATGGCAGAAGCCAAGCCGGATATGCCCGCCAAAAATCTCTCAGCTTTGTTTACTCCCTTAGAAAACCTGTTATCAAGCTGGGATTTTCAAACAATCGGTTCTGCGTGGGAACAAACTGCTTACAATCCGCAGTTGCACCAGCCGGATGTTGAGGATATAACCGAAGGAGAATTAGTTTATATTCGGTTTGTCGGCTATCGGGAGGGAGAGCGAATTCTTACTCCTGCTAAAGTTAGTCGCACCCTGCCAGCGGGAATGAAAAATTAAATTTTAAATTTTAAATCAACATGACTACAGTTGCCATTGACTTCGGCACCAGCAACACGGTTGTCTGCATTCTTAACCCGGATACGCAAACACCAGAAACTTTGAGATTGGGCGAGATGTCCCGCATTTTTAAAACGAAGAATTCGAGCGGAGATGTGCGAGAAGTATCTGTAGTGCCGACTTTAGTCTTTGTGAAAAATGCGGGAGAGTTGGTGTTGGGAGAAAAAGTGCGATCGCAGCGTTTGGGGCAATCCCAGCCAGACCGTTTTTTCAAAGCTTTTAAACGCAATTTAGCTGCCGACTTTCAGCCGCCGCCCCGCAATATCGACGGTGACACCTACACAGCCGAATCAGTAGCAGAACAGTTTATTAAGACTATTTGGAAACAATTATATTTACAAAATATACAGCCAGACAAAGTAATTTTTACAGTACCCGTAGGAGCATTTGAGCGATATCTAGATTGGTTTCGCGACTTAGGAGAAAGTTTGGGAGGTTCTGAAGTTCAGGTAATAGATGAATCCACAGCCGCCGCCCTAGGATATGCAGTAAAACGCCCCGGTTCTCTAGTTTTAGTAGTTGATTTTGGTGGCGGAACTTTAGATTTAAGTTTAGTTCGCACTGCTGTAACCCCCCCCTTACCCCCCCTTGGCAAGACCGGGCTGGGGGGGGTGCGTGCCGAAGTGTTGGCAAAATCCGATGCTTATGTCGGCGGCGAAGATATTGACATCTGGATTGTCGAAGATTATTTGCGACAAATTGGTTCGTCGCGGGCAGAAGTCGGCCCAGTTGGCTGGCAAAACTTATTAGAAATAGCGGAAAAATTAAAAATTCAGCTTTCTCAAGTTAATGAGGCGAAGGAAAGTTGGTTTGACGATGAAAATTTTATGTCTTACGACTTGCAGCTAAACCGAGAGAAGCTTGAGGAAATTCTCGAATCTAGGCAGTTGTTAGAACAGTTGCGAGAAGCTTTAGATGAAGTGCTGAGCATTGCACAGGGAAAAGGTATCGGCAAAGCAGATATAGAACAGGTTTTGCTGGTAGGAGGAACTTCTCTAATTCCGGCTGTATCTAATTTAGTGGTTTCGTATTTTGGGCGGCCAAAAGTCAAAGCTGACAAGCCGTTTGAAGCGGTGGCGCACGGTGCTTTAGCCTTGACACAATTAGCGAGTGTTGACGATTATTTGCGCCACAGCTATGCAATTCGCCTTTGGGAACCTTATGCTAAAGCTTATGCTTATTCGCCGATATTTAGCAAGGAAATGAAGTATCCCTGTCAAAGTTCCGAAGAGTTGACGTTGCAAGTGGCAATTGAAGGGCAAAGGGAAATTCGGTTAGATATTGGGGAAGTTGCGGAGGTATCGCAAGCGGAGGTTATTTTTAACGAAAAAGGGCAAATGACGAGCAGTTGGCTCAATAAACAGACGGATTTTCGCTCTCTGGAAAGCCAGCACCAGCAGGTTTGCGTAGCGCATTTGAATCCGCCTGGGGTATTGGGAATTGACAGGGTTTCGGTGAGTTTTGAGGTGGATGAGAGGCGGGTTTTGTTGGCGACGGTGCGGGATTTGGTGACTGGTAAGGTGTTGGTGGAAAAAGGGGCGATCGCCAAACTGCAATAATGATAAAATTTTTAGATAACATTTGGATCTTGAAATCGGTACTACACAAACTCTCGTCCGGATGGTGCGCGGACGGAAAAATATTTATTTAAATCAAATTTATGTCGCCATGAAAAAGCAACAAAATAAATTCAGCCACCTGACGGCAATCGAAAGAATTTATCTGTCATTTCCGGCAAGATTTTTATTAGATAAAAACTTGCTGCAAGGGAAAGTCTTAGATTTTGGGTGCGGTTTCGGCAGCGATGTTAGATTGTTGCAGCAAAAAGGCTTCGATATTACGGGTTATGACCCTTATTATTTCCCGGAATTCCCCGAAGATAAATTCGACACAATCATTTGTTTTTATGTTTTGAATGTTTTGTTTCCTGAAGAACAAGCTAATGTCCTGATGGAAGTGTCGCACCTGTTGAAACCGGGAGGGAATGCGTATTTTGCGGTGAGAAGGGATATCAAAAAAGAAGGCTTTCGAGAACATTATGTCCACAAAAAACCTACATATCAGTGCATTGTCAAACTTCCATTTAAGCCAGTTCACCTAGATGAGTCTTGCGAAATTTACAAATACGTGCATTACAACCATCAAAGGAATTCAACTAATCACTGCATATTTTGCAATCCCTATAAAAACCTAATTTTGCTAACTGAATCAGCAACAGCTTATGCGATGTTTGACGGTTATCCCGCCAGCAAAGGTCATGTTTTAATCATCCCAAAGCGTCACCTTGCTAATTATTTTGAACTGCCGTTTCGAGAGCAATCGGCTTGCTGGTTTATGGCTAATAAGGTACAAGAGATGTTAAGTAAACAATTTCAGCCTGACGGGTTTAATGTGGGAATAAATATTAATAAACAGGCTGGTCAAAGTCGCACTCACGCGGCTATTCATGTTATCCCCCGTTACCATGGCGATGCTGCTGGGAATAAAGGCGGAATTAGGTATGTGATTCCCAAGAGTGAAAAATAAAAGTTAGCCAATTGTGAAAGGAATTCTTTTTTACCGCAGAGGCGCAGAGAACACAGAGGAATAGAGAAGAGAGGAATTCATAATTTTTGTAAGGATTGTTATATTTGAGCAAAGGGCGAGCAAAATAGGGTTAAAATGTGTTTGCAAGGTCTAAAACTACACATTAGCAGTAATTTGGTGTTCTGTTTATGTCTAAGCGCAAAAAGCAAGAATGGCTCAAGGAAACTCTAGAGCTCAAAGAAGACCACAATTGGAAGTCAAAGCCTGGAACTCGAATTTTTGTAGCAGGAAGAGGTGCAGTCCGCTTTGATGTGCCGGAAGATTGGCATTTTGAACCCGATACAAAGTCGTTCCGATTTACGGATAAAAAGCCGCCGGATGATGATTGTTGTTTGGAGGTTTCGTTTAATTTGCTACCACCTGGTAACTGGGCAGATTTTCCGCTGGTGCCGCTATTACAGAAGGTGGTTGAAGATGATACGCGAAATCCGATCGCTCCTGGGGACATTATTCAATTGAAGCGGCAAACTGCCCGCATTGTTTGGACTGAATTTAAGTTTATCGACCCTCCAGAACAGCGGGAAGCTTATTCGCGAATTTGTATCGGATTGGGTTCTAATGTTCAGTGTTTGATTACTTTTGATTACTGGGTTGACGATGCTGAACGTTTGACTCCTGTCTGGGATACGGTGATGGATTCGTTAGTTCTGGGTTTGTTTATCAGCGACCCTCGAACGGGGTTCGCACGTCCAGACTAGACCGATTTTCATGGAAACTTTCAACAACTAATTTTGCTAAGTGTTGGATTGGCAAGCCACCAGTCAGTAAATTTAGAACATACATTAAACTTTACAACCGCTTTGCCATGAAAATATCTGGCTTGCCAATTCCGTTCGCGTCAGGCATCACTCCCACGATCGCAAAACCCATTTTTTGATAAAATTCGTAGGGATGACCGCGCAAATTTCTAATTTTGGCGATGTGTTCCCAAACGTTAGGATAAAGATTGATGCCTGAAAGAGTTGTTTGATTGTCTTCGTCGTCGGTGCCCACCCACAGCACGATCCCTCCCCGGTTTTTAGCTTCTGTTGCTAAATCAGCTACGAGCGATCGACCAATTCCTTGTCCGCGAAATTCTGTTCTCACTACCAGCGGGTGCAGTTCCCAAACATTACCGTCATACTGTTTAATCCCGCCAATCCATCCCAAAACTTGATTGCTGTCGGCCACAGCAATTCGACTGATGCGATCGGCTCCCAAAGATTCTTGCACTTCTTGCAAAGCAGAATTTATATCTGGCCAAGCATCGGGCCAATGCTCTTTAAAACCTTCAACTATTAATCTAGCTACCTGTTGAATTTTTGGCTCGTCAACCGCACGCAAATCTGTAATTTGTACGTTCATGAATTTACATACTAAATCAAGGATTACGGACTAATACGCTCACAAACTGGATTTTATAACCGGGGTAAACGGCAAAAACTAAGGATCGCGAATTAAATAACTTACAATTTTAATTGTTATTGTGGGATGGGCGTCTCGCCCGTCCAAAAAGGACGGGCGGGACGCCCATCCCACTTTCAAGAGTGGAAGTTATTTAATTCTCATTCCTAAATATTATTAATAGTCTTCACGCTCATTATGTTCCCAAAGGGAAAAGTTATTATTGGAAAGTTGCGTGAAGCGAAGCTATCCCGCAGGGAATCGCCCGCTCGCCAATTCGCCGCAAAATACTAACACAAGTGCCCTACAATTATCCCACCATCTGGCATCAACCAACCTGCTAACCCCATGCTTTGCGATTACTTAGTACAAATCCTCACCGCCCGCGTCTACGATGTTGCTCAAGAAACAGCCCTAGAATGCGCCCCGAATCTATCAGCACGGCTCAACAATAAACTTTTGCTGAAGCGAGAGGATATGCAGTCGGTGTTTTCGTTCAAACTGCGGGGTGCGTACAACAAAATGGCGCAACTGTCGCCGGATTTGCTAGCACAAGGTGTCATTGCAGCTTCCGCTGGGAACCACGCCCAAGGAGTCGCCCTCGCCGCCCGCCACCTGGGAACTCGCGCGATCATAGTCATGCCCGTAACGACGCCGCAGGTGAAGGTAAATGCGGTGATAGCCCGTGGTGGAGAGGTAGTCTTGCATGGGGATACCTACGACGATGCCTACGCCTTTGCGCGTCAATTAGAGGCCCAAAAAGGTATGACTTTTATTCACCCTTTTGATGACCCCTACGTGATTGCGGGACAGGGTACGATCGGCATGGAAATTCTGCGGCAACATCAAAAACCAATTCACGCGATTTTTGTGGCAATTGGTGGCGGTGGATTGATTTCTGGAATTGCGGCTTATGTCAAGCGGTTGCGGCCGGAAATTAAGATTATTGGCGTCGAACCAGTGGATTCCGATGCCATGAATCAATCGCTGAAAGCGGGTAAACGGGTGCGTTTGTCGCAGGTGGGTTTATTTGCTGACGGCGTTGCTGTGCGGGAAGTTGGGGAGGAAACTTTTCGGTTGTGTCAGGAGTATGTGGATGAGATTATTTTGGTGCATACGGATGATGTTTGCGCGGCGATTAAGGATGTTTTTGAAGATACGCGATCGATCTTAGAACCTGCAGGCGCTTTGGCGATCGCAGGTGCGAAAGCTTACGTCGAACGCGAACAAATCGCAGGAGAAACATTAATTGCTGTTGCTTGTGGCGCGAACATGAATTTCGATCGGCTGCGTTTTGTAGCAGAAAGAGCCGAGTTTGGCGAACGCCGCGAAGCCATTTTTGCAGTCACAATTCCCGAAAAAGCTGGCAGTCTCCGCAGGTTTTGCGAATGTCTGGGAAAGCGCAATTTAACTGAATTTAGCTATCGAATTGCGGATGAAAAAGAAGCACATATTTTTATCGGTGTACAAATTGAAAACCGTGCCGATGCTGTGAAGATAGCCGCAAGTTTTGAAGATTGTGGCTTCAAGACTTTGGATTTAACTGATGATGAATTAACGAAGTTGCACGTGCGGCATATGGTGGGCGGGCGTTCGATGCTGGCCAATCATGAATTGTTTTATCGCTTTGAATTTCCCGAACGTCCTGGTGCGTTGATGAAGTTTGTCGGTTCGATGAGTCCTAACTGGAATATCAGCGTTTTTCACTATCGAAATAACGGCGCTGATTACGGGCGAATTGTGGTGGGAATTCAGGTGCCGCCGGATGAGATGAAGGAGTGGCAGGCTTTTTTGGATACGCTGGGCTATCAGTATGGGGATGAGAGTCAGAATCCGGCTTATAAGTTGTTTTTGAGGTAGGTTTTATGACTTGGCGGCTTAAACCGCTTCTTGTCAAACGAAGTCTGCCTCCCCAGACTAAGAAAATGGACGCGAACAATGTCATGTCTGGTTTTCGACGCATCAAACTTCCGATCGCAAATTCCGCACATCCTGAACGCTAAGTCCGGTTATTTGGGCTATGGTTGCGTCATCTAGGCGATCGAGCAATTGCCGTGCGATCGCCAGCTTTTCTGCTTGAACGGCTTGGATTATAGCTCCTTGTTGGTCGTAAATAAACATTTCTCTGCGTTCGATATCTGCCAATTCATCAAGGGTTAAATTCACTTGATTGGCGATGTCAAAGGCTTGATGAATCTCTGGAACGCTATCCATTACTGCCGGGACATCCGTTATCGTCCTCGCATATTTCATGAAATATATCCATTTATCCGCAAGGGTTTCTAGCTGGTCTACTTCTTTGGTGAATTTAGGAAGTTCTACAAATACCAACTCGATGTTATTATCGGTATATGGGAGATTGCTCGTTACTTCTTTGTAGACAAATCTCGAAATTAGCTGTTCGCTATTTGGAAACATCTCGAAATCAGTCAGTGTTAAGGCAATCACGGGTTTGAGCATTCGGTAGCCTTCTCCTTTTTGCAATTGAAAGGCGTAAGTTTTGGCTGCGTTGTACAAAACTCTCTTGCCGAAAGACTCTACGTTTAATACCTGCATTTCAATAATGACTAGCCTACCATCAATTAGTTTGGCTTTGACATCTAAATAAGTATCTTTCAAGCCTTCGACTTTGGGCGGTAAGTTAGGGTCGATAATTTCTAAGTCTGCAATGGTAGGATTGCCATCGTAAATCATGGCGTTGAGAAAACTGATCAGAATGTCTTTGCTTTCTGAGGAGCCAAATATTCTTTTGAAGGCGTAATCGGTTTTGGGGTTGATGAATGTCATGGTTGGAATCGGGAATCACGACTGCTATTTCGATTGTATCAATAGGGCGATGGCTACGCCCCGGCCCCGGCCGACGAACTTGACGGGTGCGAGATCCCTTTTTGAAATAAATCTCATTCCGATCGCAAATTATGCACGTACTCAACGCTAAGTCCGGTTATTTGAGCGATTGTTGCGTCATCTAGGCGATCGAGTAACTGCCGTGCGATCGTCAGCTTTTCTTCTTGTCGGCCTTCTTGTCGGCCTTCTTGTCTGCTTTCTTGTCTGCTTTCTTGAACAGCATCTTTAACAGCTTTAATTATCGCTCCTTGCTGGTCGTAAATAAACATTTCTTGCCGTTCGATATTTGCTATTTCCTCCGGGCTTAAATTCACTCGATCTGCGATGTCAAAAGCTTGATGGATTTCGGGTACGCTATCCATTACTGGCGGGATTTCCGTTATCGTTACCGCGTATTTCATGAAATAGAGCCATTTATCTGCTAGAGTTTCTAGTCGGTCTACTGTTTTGGTAAATTTTGGTAATTCTACAAATACTAACTTTAGATCGTTATCGGGATAGGGTAAGTTAGAAATCTCTTCTTTGTAGACAAATCTCGAAATTAAGTTGTTGCTGTTTTTAAACATCTCGAAATCAGTTATTGTTAAGGCAATTACTGGTCTGAGCATTCGATATCCTTGTCCCTTTTGCAATTGAGATGCGTAGGTTTTGGCGGCGTTGTACAAGATTCTTTGTCCGAAAGATTCGACGTTTAATACCTGCATTTCAATGATGACTAAAGTACCGTCGGCTAGTTGGGCTTTGACATCTAAAGAGGAGTCTTTTAAACCTTCGACTTTGGGCGGGAGGTTGGGGTCGATAATTTCTAAGTCTTCAATGGTAGGATTGCCCTCGTAAATTATGGCGTTGAGAAAGCTGATCAGAATGTCTTTGCTTTCTGAGGAACCAAATATTTTTGTGAAGGCGTAATCGGTTTTGGGGTTGATGAATGTCATGGTGGGAATCGGGAATGGGGATCGCTATCTCGATTGTATCGGAAGGTCGATGGCTACGCCCCGGCCCCGGCCTACGAACTTGACGGGCGATCGCACGATTCCCAAACATCAGGTTTATGAAATGCGATCGCCCTACTCGTCAGTTGCCTCAATTCTTCTGCAACCATCCAAATCATATCCCAATCACTACATATGTGTAGTTATTTACGGTTGGGGCATCCCTTGGCATCATGGGGTGCATGGGAAAAGCTGGTCAAGTTCTGAGAGATGTGCTGAACACCTATGGCATTAGCCAAAACAAATTGGCGATCGCAATGGGCGTGCGAAGTTCTGTTGTCTATCGTTGGTTTAATGAGTTGATAGATCCAACTGGAGACACGCTTGTGAAGATGGTTGTGGCATTAAAGTTGCTCGATATAGATGCAGCGCGGGAGTTTGTGCAGCGCTATTTGGGTGAGATTTTGGAGGATGAGGGTGAGGGTGAGGTCGATCGATCTACAAACACAGAATAGAGTTAATGATAAAATTATGGCAGAGTGGCAATGACACCGAATTCAAAGCGATGACAGCAGCACTTCCCATTTCTCTCACTCTCGAAGCTTTCCTCAAACTACCGGAAACTCAACCTGCGAGTGAATTTATTAACGGACGCATTCACCAAAAGATTATGCCTCAAGGCAAACATTCTCGTTTGCAACTCAAGTTTTGCAACGCTGTTAATCTAGTTGCGGAAACAGAACGAATTGCTCTTGCTTTTCCCGAATTGCGCTGTACTTTTGGCGGGCGTTCTATTGTACCTGATGCTACAGTATTTGCTTGGGATAGAATCACTTTTGAAGCGGATGGCGAAGTTCCGAATTCCTTTGAAATTCATCCCGACTGGACAGTAGAAATTTTATCCCCAGACCAGAAAGCAACTAAGGTGATTAGTAATATTTTACACTGTTTGAAATACGGGACTCAGCTCGGATGGTTAATCGATCCAGAGGAACGGTTTATTTTAGCATTTATTCCCGGACGAGAACCAGTTGAGTTAACGGGACAAGATCGGTTGCCCGTGCCAAGTTTTTTAACATTAGATTTGACAGTGGAGCAGGTTTTTGGGTGGCTGAAAGCAGGTGGATAACTGGACTCTAATTTTGAGCAGATCGCAAATTCCGCACATCCTGAATACTGAGTCCCGTTGTTTGACCGATCGTTGCATCATCCAGGCGATCGAGCAATTGCCGCGCGATCGCATCTTAGTTGCGATCGGGCGGCGGTATGATATTCCTAATGTTGAAACTATTTGGTAGTTGCGGGCGATCGCACTTTTGTCTGGTTAGGGCGATCGCTTAAAACATAAAATTGCTATAATAACTTTTAGTAATTTGACACTAAAGAGGTAAAATCAAGGAGTACGGATGCCATATTTCAATATTGAACCCAGCAAAAAAATACCACCAAAACCCAATAGGTACGGAGAAAAATTTTGAATAGCCGAAGCAAGTTCCCTGCTGATTTCTATTCCTTTTGAATTAAAGATACTATCACCCTCTGTTACCAGGATACACGGTCTTACAAGAACTTCTGGAAAACACAACACTCGATCCTTGAAGAATAGACCAGCTCCGCCTATCATGACTGCCAGACTACTAAATCCTTGTAACCAGTATACTGGGTCTCTATATACTGGGTTTCTATGAAAAGTTATAGTAGTATATGTAGTATCGAACTCTCGGTCAGACATCCGCCAAAAGCGGATAAAATCGATCGCTGTTACAATTAATGCTATCCAATACAAACAAACTGTTGGAATCAGTACAAAATTTCTCGTCTGCTCAGACCACCAGAACCCAAAGAGACAGAAAAAGGGAATTATCAGTAATCTGCCTACTATAGTATCTCCAAGATATAATCGATGTAATCCTGGTATTGTAAAAAAGGCTATACCTGCGGCAATTAGTGCTTTTCTTCTTTTAGACATAATAGTTGATTGTGAAGTTACTCTTACTATTGAATACTTGGCTCTGCATAAACCGAACTCTGAGACAATAACAGAAGATCAATATCACGATTTTCCTAAGCGCAGATATTCCATATAGTAGAGTTCTCTCACCAACCCTGTAAAGCCAAAAAAGTTGGAAAAAGTGGGAACTTCCAACAATTGAGATCCAAGGTGCAAAAAGTTGGAAAAAGTTGGAAAAAGTTTGCTATAGTAACTAAAATTATCTCACCATCCCACCTATGGACAGTCCTCAGATATTGCAATTTGTCGATGAAGCTGTCTATACCAACACAGGTAAACGTCTAAATAACTTGCAGCGAAAAATTATTTCGGGAATACTGAATCGTCAAAGATATGCTGACGTTGCCGAAACTTATGATTATAGCTCCCAGCACGTTAAAAAGGCTAGTCACGAGCTTTTGCAAATGTTATCTGAAGTGTTTGGCGAACAAGTGAAAAAAAGTAATCTTGAATCCGTGTTAGAAAGGCATATAAATCTGAATATAACTTTTGGCAATGAAAACAATATTAATAAAAATATTATTGGTATTGGCTGCATAAATAATTGCCCTGAACCCTCTACTCCTACGCCAGATAAAAGTCAGCCGGAAAATCCCGACTTGCAGCAGAAAAGCAAAAATCAAACTAAGATTGAAACAATTGATAAATTACGGCAGTTTGGCTTGAGCGACGAACAAATTGCAGAAGCGCTAAATATACCTTTAGAGCAGGTTAAACAGGTGGACTTGGAGGAGTAAAGTCTGGTACAGTAATGAAGAGGTAAGTTTTGAGAATAAATTAGGAGAATCAATTGAAAATCAAAATTATCATTCACGAAGCAGAAGAAGGCGGATACTGGGCCGAAGTTCCTGCTATTCCTGGCTGTGCAACAGAGGGAGAAACCTTCGAGGAACTGCTGCAAAACCTCTATGAAGCAATCGAAGGTTGCCAAGCGTGTAGATATTGAATCCATCGAGACAAATGAGCGAGACAAAATTATGGAGATAGCGATATGAACTCCATGTCTGGCAAAGAGTTAGCAAAGCTGCTACAACGTAATGAGTGGATATTATTAAGAGTTCAAGGCAGTCACCACATCTAGGGGAAAGCAGGAAGCTCAATCCGAATCTCTGTGCCAATTCACGGTAATAAATCTTTAAAAGTTCGATTACTCAGACACTTGTTAAAACAGGCGGATTTATTGGAAAATATCCATCAAAATACCAGCACAGTTGAAGAGTCAAATAGTGACAATAAGGCGGCGAATGAATCTGATTTCTTCGATGAAGAAGAAGAATAAAATTGCCTCCATCTTGCGATGAAAGTAATAACCCAGCCTCCAAGCTATTTTGGGAAACGTTTATCGCAAATCCCTGCAATAAAAGTTTCGCCATCAATCGGTGGAGTATGTTCGGACATGGCAACAGCAGCATCTATCTTAACTCGTACACCATCGATCCACTGGCGATCGGCGAGAGCTGCTTGAAACTCATCAAGCCATTCGAGAAACTCTGCGAGTTCATTTTCTGGAAGTTCCCTTACTGCTGTCTTGAGTTCTGTAATGTTCATGGGTAATTAACTTTTTTTGCTAATAGCCGTTTACCTGTGTACTCCAACGCTCAAATTGTTCCCATGAAATAGGGGAGAAAATCTCAGACGCAACCGACAACACAAACTAGAATCATCGTGCAAACTCATAGGCAATATTCGTGATGCGGCCGCGCCAGTAGGGAAATAGCGAGCCATCAGGCAGTTGCCACGCCACCTCACCGCAGAGCGGAATCCGCATACCGTCTCGCAATTCGTAGTCCCAGAAACGGCCCTGCCAGGGCGCAAACACCAGCCCCCCGTTAACTGTACGGGCGCGGGCCTCGGCGCGGATACTGGCGATTAGCCCTGCTTCATCAAAGCGGAAATCCAGGGAAACAGCGGTGTCGCCATCCTGTAGCGTTGCTCTGGCCGAAGAATTGTCAAGAGCCTCCCAGCGAACACCCTGACTCGGAAGCAGTCTCGTCGGATACCAAGCCGCCTCCGCGAAAAAGCGCATCAGTTCCCCTTGGGCAGCTTCTGGAGTGCCGCGGATATCCGCCAGAGTCACTAGGCCCAGCAGCGCTGCATGGAGGATGCCTTCGCCAGAAATGTAGGCATCATGAACAAACGCATTGATACCGGGGATCATGGCAATTCGCCCCTCCCAGTCAAAGCCAGGGCGCTGAGTAATTACGAGTTGAGTTGAGGTGAAGGCGCTCCATTTTTCTGCGGTTTCGCTCATGTTAAATGTGCCTTCGTGGGAAACCCGCGCTGCTGCAATTAGCGGTTGTCCATCCTTGAGCACCGCGCGAAAGTAGCGCTGCACTGGCTGGGGTAAATCGGCGATTTCCCGCGCATCAAATGTGAGAGGTTTAATCGGCGATCGCGCAGCTTCCAGATTGGCTCGCAGTTCCGTGGTACCGAGATGCCAGCGGTATGTTCCAAGGGCGATCGCGCCAACAATGCCAACTACAAGCGCCAGGATGATTAGTACGATCGCCGATCGCCACATGGTGATTCCTCTTGATACCTAAAAACGAGTTAATCCAGAGCGAGTCTTAAACCCATCTACCCACTACAACTCTCAGCGTTCCATCTGCCAAAGTTTCCTCTTCTTCAACATGAAAACCCTCTGACTGCACCGCCGCCATCAAACTTTTGCGCGCGTATTGTTGACTAATTAAATTGACAAATTCCTGCTGATTAATTCGAGCGCCCCAAAAATCCGCCACCAATTCGTAATCCTCTCCGCTGCGGCGAAAACCCAAATCGTAACCGTTGGATTGCCGAATCACGTACTCCGCATTAGTTTTGTCACCCCGATAACCCCGTACCTGCACATTGGACTCTACTTGATAACCCAACTCTTCCAACACTTGATGTAGCAGTTCGCCGTTCTTGATCTGAACCTTGATCGTTGTGAAGTGTGACATATCACTTTCGGATTTTTGTGTGAAACGCTAATTTGATTATAATAGCATAAACAGCAACAGTCAAGAAGTTAGAACTTGTGATATTAAACCCGGTTTTAGCGCCCCCGAAAGCAGCCCGGTTACAAGCCCCCGGATTCATCTGTGCAGAAATTAAAAACATAGTATCCGATAACAATTGCCCCGATTTATCCGTGCGTGAGTTCCCTTTTTTCAATCCTCCAATTCTTCAATCTAAAATCTAAAATCTAAAATCTAAAATCGTATGATGCCCGACAATTCTAACCAACCCAGAGAATATGATGCCGTCCTCGGCGGCCAAAGTCAAATCCCGATCGCCGGCGCTGTTTTGGGAGGCATCGCCGGAGTCAAGCAGCGCTTCAACAGTCCTAGTATCGAGGCTCGGATGGCCGCTGTTAAAGACGCTCCTAAATACGGAGGCGCTGGTTTGAATTTAGCAATTGAGGCGCTGCTTGACCCCGCACCAGAAGTGCAGCGAGTTGCTTATTTAATTTTGCGATCGAGGACAGAACCTCTAGTGCGCCAAGCTTTAAAAGAATTCGTGCCTTACAAGCTTTTTGACTGCATCCGCACTGTCAAAACTGGCACAAATCTGGCGCTTAGTCCCGGAGGTGATCGCACGGCGAGTTTGCACGGGAAAATAATTAGAATTTGCGATGTAGAGACAGGAGAAATACTCTATACTGTTGACAAGTATCCCCGCGCTCAAGAAACTTTTGTCCTTTGCCAAGAAAGCGAACTTTTTGTGAGAAGCAGAAATACTCCGAAACACCGTGCGATCGAAATTTGGCAGGGAGGAGAATTGCGGCATACTTCCCTCGGACATGAAGGGGAAATTAGCGCAATTGTCATCAGTCCCGACAGTCAAGTTATCGCCACAGGTTCGGCAGATACTACTATCAAAATTTGGAATTTAGAGACGGGAAAGTTAATCTGTACTTTTGGCAGTCTTTTAACTTGGGGATCTCATAAAGCAGGAATTGTTAGTCTTGCTTTTAGCCCGATCGCACAAACTCTCGCTAGCAGCAGTTCTGACGGTACAATTAAACTGTGGAACCTCCGCAGCAGAGAATGCTTCCAAACAATTAAGGGTTACTCGAATTGTCTGGCTTTCAGCCCAGACGGGCAGACTTTGGCTACTGGCGGCTGGGACAGAAATATTCAACTGCGGCAGCTATCGAATCCAGATAGTTCAATCACTTTGGCAGGGCATTTTAACTCGATAAATGCGATCGCATTTAGTCCAGACGGACGCACTGTTGTCAGTGCTAGTGCGGATGGTAATATCAAATTTTGGAATGCCAGTACGGGCGAAAATATTCACACTCTCAGCGGACATCAAAACTCTGTTACTTGTCTTACTTTTAGCAGCGATGGTGAAACTATTATCAGTGGCAGCTTAGACAAAACTGTCAAAATTTGGGGAGTTAATTGAAGGAAGTTCGGCAACGAGCACTGTACAAGATGTAGCGGATGGAAGAAATAGGGAATAGGGAATAGGGAATAGGGCAGAAGGCAGAAGGCAGAAGGCAGAAGGCAGAAGGCAGAAGGCAGAAAGAAGAGGGAATCGACCTCATGATTTTCACAAATTAAGTACCTCCTAACCATTCAGGCGCTGCCTATATTTCAATTTTCCCGATTCCCGATTCCTCGGTGCGTGAATCTACGCAAACAAATATAATAAATTTACAATCCCAGTTCTTGTGCAAGCCGAGGATTGCGGAACTTCTTTTTGCATTACTACAAATAGTGACCGTAAAAATACCGACTGGCAGGCATTATTCAGCTTATTATCAATTTGTGAACTGTGGCCGGAAAGCCTGAGCGAGCCTCAATTTCTGAATGCTTTAAAGTAGCTTTAATATATCGCATCTTGGTCGGAGGAGTATTCCTGCTAATTGTAATATTGGACTTAAAAAGTTTATGCTTAAAAGATAGGCTGGGGTTAAATATACAGTGCGCCCTAGAGTAACCATGTCACACTGCAACCAATCCATCTGTCGTTCCCGCAATCTCGCAGAAATGTGCGCTACTGCTGCCAGTTGGCAGCAAAAAGCCGATCGACTAAGGGTAGAATTAAACACCACCCAGGATCTGCTTCACGCAGAAATCGATCGGCTCAAACAAGCCAACGAAACCCTTCAGGCCGCCGTCAGTTGTGCCCCCGTTTTCCTGTGGGCAACAGACAGAGAAGGCAAGTTAACTCTTGCAGCAGGGAAAGGATTAGAAAATTTGGGACTCAAACCCGGTGCAACTGTCGGGCTGTCGATTTTTGAAGTTTACAGCAGCCAGCCAGATATCTTAGAAAATATTGCTGAGGTACTAGCAGGAAACGATCGCACTTGGAATGCCCGACAGGGGCATTTTATTCACGAAATTCGATCGGCAGCCCTGCGAGATGGAAACGGCGAAGTTGTCGGCGCAGTTGGTGTTTCTACTGAAATTACCGAGCGCGAGCAGTCCATTGCCACTCTGGAAACGGCAAATCAAGAATTAGAAGACAGACTGCAGCAGCAGACGGCAGTCTTCAATGCAGCACTTGCCGAAAGCGAAAAAAAGTACCGCAACCTCGTAGAAACCTCCCAAGAATTGATTTGGTCGATCGATATTGAAGGCCTCTTGACTTTTGTCAATTCCGCCGCCAAACGCATCTACGGTTACGAACCGCCAGAAATGATCGGACGGCGCTTCACCGATTTTTTAGTTCCCGATCAAGAAAATAGACCAAGAGAAATATTTGCCCAACTTTTAGCAAAAACCAAAATTCAGCCGCAAACCGCTAATTCTCCTTACGAAACAGTACACATTCGCAAAGACGGTACTCCCGTCCACCTGCGCGTCAACAGCATCGTCAACCAAGCTGAAAACGGCGCTATTTTAGGGTTGTGCGGAACGGCGACAGATATTAGCGATCGCTTGCGATCGGAACAAGCACTCCAAGAAGCTACAGACCAACTTCGCGCCGTCTTGGATGCCGTACCCGGACTGATTTCTTGGATCAGTTCCGATTTGCGGTATATTGGAGTCAACCAGCACTTAGCAACCTCATTCAACCTGTCTCCTGAAAGCTTTGTCGGTCAAGAAATCAACTTTCTCGACAAAGGCTCGACTTTCGGAGAACTGATCCGAATTTTTTTTAACAGTTCATCTCAGCAAACCTGCCAAGAAATAGAAATAGAAATTAACGGTTTCGTCCGCAACTATTTGATAGTAGCTCAGAAATATCATCAGGGAACCGCAGCCGTTTCTGTAGGAATAGACATTACCGACCGCAAGCGTGCAGAAGCTCTCAAAAACCAATTGATCTGCTCGCTGCAAGAATCAGAACACAAATTTCGCAGCCTTTATGAAGCCACCAGCGACGCAGTAATGTTGCTTGACGAAAAGGAATTTTTTGACTGCAACCCCGCTACCTTAAAAATATTTGGCTGTAGCAACACCAAAGAATTTTACGGCAAGAAACTGAGCGACTTTTCCCCACAATTTCAGCCTAGCGGACAAGACTCATCCAGTCTAGCAATACAGAGAATATCCACAGCAATGCAAACAGGTAGCTGTCGCTTTGACTGGGTACAAAAACGACTCGACGGTTCAGAATTTCCCGCTGAAGTGCTGTTAAATGCAATGGAAATTAACGGACGAAAAGTAATTCAAGCAGTAGTGCGGGATATTACAGATCGCAAGCGCGACGAAGATGGCATCAAAGCATCCCTCGCAGAAAAAGAAGTTCTCCTCAAAGAAATTCACCACCGCGTCAAAAACAACCTCCAAGTTATTTCCAGTTTGCTCAAACTTCAGTCACGCTACATCCAAGACAGCCACGTTAGTGAAATGTTAAAAGAAAGTCAAAACCGAGTCAGATCGATGGCCCTGGTTCACGAACAATTGTATCAATCCAAAGACTTGTCAAACATTGACTTTGCTGAATACATCCAAAATCTCGCCCACAATTTATTCCAAGCTTATGAAAATCATGCAGAAGGCGTCAACTTGCAAACAAATATTGCGCCGTGTTCTCTCAATATTGATACGGCCGTTCCCTGCGGGTTAATTATCAACGAGCTTGTGACAAATGCCCTAAAATATGCCTTTAAAGGACAAGTTAAAGGTAAAATTAACATAGATTTCACTTTAGATAATAACAGAGTTTGCGTGCTAACCGTGAGCGACAGCGGAATTGGTTTTCCTCAAGACTTAGATTATCGCACAGCCCGAACCTTGGGTTTGCGACTTGTCGGGTCTTTAGTCAAGCAAATCCGGGGGGGAATAGAACTGTTAGAAACTGCTGGCACGACTTTTAGAATAACCTTTTGTCAACCCAAATTGCACTCTGAGGAGAAAAATTAGTGTCAAACAAAAAAATTCTGATAGTTGAAGACGAGAGCATCATTGCGGAAGACATTTCCGACAGTTTGATATCTCTAGGATATAGAATAACTGGGATGGTCTATTCGGGAGAAGAAGCGATAGAATCGGCAGCAAAATTGCGCCCGGATTTAGTTTTAATGGATGTTAATCTGCAAGGAGAAATCGACGGCATTACAGCCGCCGAAGAAATTCGCTTGCGCTTTCAAATTCCGGTAGTTTATCTGACAGCTTATGCCGATGAAACTACTTTGCGACGAGTCAATAGTACAAAACCGTTCGGATATATTGTCAAGCCATTTGAAGAAAAAAATTTGCACACAACTATTCAACTGGCACTCTACCGACATCAGTATGACAGCTTGACAAACCTGCCGAATCGTTCATTTTTGCGAGAAAAGTTAAGTCGAGAATTAGATGGTCAAAAAGAATTGTCAGGAGTCGTTCCAGTTGTCACGCTTAGCTTAGATAAAATCAACCGCATTAACAGTACCTGGGGACACGATATCGGCGACTCGGTGCTTTGCAGCATCGCCCAGCGGCTAACTAACTGCATGGAAAATATTAATATTGTTGCTCGTTTGGAAGCAGCCGAATTCGCGCTGATTCTCAAACCCGTGGCAGAAAAACAGGATGTGGCTAAGATTGCTCAAAACATTTTAGATACTGTATCCCAAGCTATGATTGTCAAAGATTGCGAAGTCTATGTCACTGCTAGTATGGGGATCTGCTTGTATCCCGGAGACGGCACTGACGGAGATGAAATGCTGAAAAATGCTTATATAGCAATGTATCAATCTCAGCAGAAAGGCGGCAATACTTATCATTTTTATACGCCCCAAAATGCTAGTTTATTTATTAATACACTTCTTCAAGAAACTTGCTTGCGCCATGCTTTAAAAAGCTCAGAATTTGAAATATACTATCAGCCGCAAATAGCCATTAAAACAGGTAAAATTATTGGTGCTGAAGCTTTAGTCCGCTGGAATCATCCAGAACGGGGGCGAGTTTCGCCTGGAGAATTTATTCCAATGGCTGAAGAAATGGGCTTGATTGCACCCTTGGGTGAATGGGTATTAGAGACTGCTTGCCGGCAAACTAAAACATGGCAAAGAGCAGGTTTGCCGCCCCTGCGAGTGGCCGTTAACGTGTCAGCCCGTCAATTCGAGCGCAAAAATTTCACGGAAAGAGTCAGGGAGATATTAACAGAAACCGATCTCGATCCCAAGTGTTTGGAATTAGAACTGACGGAAAGTCTTGTTTTGCAAGACGAAATTGCAGCCGCTAAAGCTTTTAGGGTGTGGAAAGATCAGGGGATTAGGATAGCAATTGATGATTTTGGGACGGGATATTCTTCTTTGAGTTATCCGAAACGCTTTCCGTTTGATGCGATTAAAATAGACAAGAGTTTTATTCGCAACATTGCAGACGATCGCCAAAATGCAGCGATAACAATAGCGATTATTCAAATGGCACACTGCATGAACATGACGGTGGTGGCTGAGGGGGTAGAAAATGAGCAAGAACTGGATTTTTTGTGCGAGTACGAATGTGACGAAATTCAAGGCCATCTTTTCAGCCCAGCTTTGCCAAGGGCGGAGTTTGAAGCGCTGCTGAAAAGCGATAAGTGCTGGGATTTAGATCGATTCCGGTTGGAATCCTCATGATTGTTGACTGTTGACTGTTGACTGATGACTGTTGACTGATGACTGTTGACTGATGACTGATGACTGTTGACTAATGACTGATGACTGATGACTGATGACTAATGACTGATGACTAATGACTGATGACTGATGACTTATTCAAAAGATACGATCGCCCAACCAACTTCCCAGCCACAGCCCAAAACCGGAAGTAGCCACCAACAGGATAAACGTATAAAGCCCGCTGCCGGTGTGGATCAACCTTTCTGCAGCTACCATCCGCGCCACAACTCCAGCAATAATGCCGATCGCAGCCCAAGCCCCATAAACAGTCTTAGACCCGGCGACAGCCAAAGCTTGGACGAGATCCCCCGAACCCGCCCCAGCAAAAACCCCCGCCCACGCCCCAATCCCCAGCCCGATCGCACCTCGGAGCCCGACGGGGCCGCCAGAATTGACGCCTACTTCCGTCGCCAGCCCGCACATCAAGCCGACAAGCGCCCAACACACGGCCGTCACCAACGCCTTAACCCAATTCCCAGAAACCGTTCCCGCCATCAATCCCACCACTGCCACCACTCCCCCTACAGCCAACACAACAGCCACAGCCCGATACTGGGCCTCAGAACTGGCGATCGCCCCCAAACCAGCCCCAACTGCTGCCCAAGCAGCCCCAGTGACCATTCCTCCCGCCTGAAAACCAGCGATCGACCCCCCCACCGCCCCAGCCAAAACTAACGCCGCCAGCCACACTCTAGGCATTGCCGAACCCTCCGCCAGCAAAATCGCAGCCCACAGCCAATCTGCACCGCAGATTAAAGCCCACATCCACAGCGGGGCCGCTGATTTCGTCAAAATCCAACCGGTCAAAGCGTAACTCGCCACAGCGATTGCCAGCGGCCACCAGGGGAAGCTTGAATAGTGTTGAGATGGCCGCACTTCCCTCGGCGGGATTCGTGGTTTTGAGTATTGAGTTGAAAATTCTGTTTTCCTTCTCGAAGTAAGCTTTCGATAGTTTTGAGATGGCCCTGCTTTCCTCGCAACGATTCGCCCTGGTTGCTTTGTGCCCCGCCACGCTGGGCTATTGTGAGTGGTAAATCGTTTCTTGCTTGAAGAGTTTTTTTGAGTTAGAAATTTTTTGGAGGCGGCTTTTGGGCGGGTTTGACGGCGCTGGGAACCAGGCTTGGGGGCTGATTTTGCAGAACGCCTTCTCAGCGGCTTTTCCGGCGCAGGGGGCGGTGGCTGCTGAAACTGTTGTTCGATCGACTTTGATTCAGGCTGACTCAGAAACAACACCAACTCCTGGTAAGCTTCATTAATTTCTGTTAATCGTTGTTGAGCTTTTTGTTGCAGGCGATCGTTGTGGGCAAACCGATCGGGATGCCACACAAACGCTAAATCCCTGTAAGCGCGCTTAATTTCTTCTAGGGAACTTCCTGGCTCAATTTCGAGGATTTCGTAGCATCGATTAATGTCAGCCATAGGCTTCGGGCAGGTGTTGGTAAATTCGCGTGAAGCGAGGCTATCCCGTAGGGAATCGTACTTAACTCAATTGGCGTAAGTCCCACGCTGTAATTGTACTCAATTGGGCGTTGGGATATAAGCTTTCGCAAGGTCTATGAAATAATCAAAAATTTCCTGCTTTCTCACAAAAAGATGGTAAGATATAAGTGGTTGCGACCCACCCACTCGGCTGCAAACAACAGGTCACAGTAGCAGTAGTATGCTTACCAAGGATAACTGCGAGAGAAAGGGGGAAAAGACAGACCGCTGGTTATTGGGATACGTCCTAATTTGAAATACAATCCAAGTTTGTCATACGGAAGAGTTTTTTGCCTTGGGAAACAGGGTTTCTGCGTGGGTTCCCTAGGTCGGGATAAAGGCTGCAAAGCCTTCTTATGCTGTGTAAGACTTGGATCGTCTTGAGTGACGAATATTCAGCAATGGATATCCCCAACAGAGCAACGGCAAATGAGACACGAAGCCTACACGCTCACCGCAAGGTTAGTGTTAGGTATTTCACCATCTTGTACTATTCTCAGCCAAGCTGCACACTAAGCCGAGATCCGATCGAGTGTCCAGCGTCCTCAAGTCTGCGGGCCATCCCTAGGGTCGATCAATGCAGGCGGACAACTGAGTACAATGAGAAAATCCTTTCGTGCGATCGGTATTTGTGTCTGTGTCGGCAAATCAAGCTCCCATCTTCATCTTAGTTGACGGCCACTCTCTGGCCTTTCGCTCCTACTTCGCCTTTGCCAAAAGTCGAGACGGAGGCTTGCGAACGACAACAGGCATTCCCACCAGCGTCTGTTTTGGCTTTCTCAAGTCGCTGCTGGAAGTTATGGCCGCCCACGATCCCCAGTACATGGCGATCGCCTTTGACCTCGCCACACCCACATTTCGCCACGAAGCAGACGACACCTACAAAGCCGGTCGAGCCGAAACACCCGAAGATTTTAAGCCGGATATCAAAAACCTGCAAGAATTGCTCACCTATTTGAATTTACCTGCAATAACTGCTCCGGGCTACGAGGCGGACGATGTTTTGGGAACTTTGGCAAACAAAGCCAGCGCGGCGGGTTATCAGGTCAAAATCCTCACGGGCGATCGAGATTTGTTTCAATTAGTAGAAACCGACAAACAAATCAGCGTATTATATTTGAGTACCGATGAACTCAGGCGATCGGGCAAAGGCAAATCCCAAGAATACGGCCCAGAAGAAGTCAAAGCCAAACTCGGTATTTTGCCCGAACAAGTAATAGATTACAAATCCCTCTGCGGCGACAAATCCGACAACATCCCCGGAGTCAAAGGCATCGGCGACAAAACCGCCCTGCAATTGCTGGAAGCTTACAATTCCCTGGATGGAATTTATGCTGCCATCGATGAGATTAAAGGAGCAACTAAGAAAAAGCTAGAAGAAGGCAAAGAAGCTGCTTACCATTCTCAACGCATGGCGACAATTGTCCAAGACGTGCCATTAGAAATCAACTTAGAAGATTGCCAGCTTATAGGTTTTGACGAATCAGCCTTAATTCCCATGCTGGAAAAGTTGGAATTTAAAACATTTTTAAGCAAAGTAAAGCAAATTCAAAAGCGTTTTGGTGGTGTAGAAGAACCATTGACAGACAGTGGAACAGGCATCTTGCCTGTTGCAAAGGGCGGGCAAGATGCCCAACCCCTACTCCCCACAATCAATTCAACAGACAGTGGAACAGGCAAGATGCCTGTTGCCGACAGTGGAACAGGCATCTTGCCTGTTGCCGACAGTGGAACAGGCATCTTGCCTGTTGCCGACAGTGGAACAGGCATCTTGCCTGTTGCAAAGGGCGGGCAAGATGCCCAACCCCTACTCCCCACAATAGATAAGTCACCTCAAACTTCTGAAATTTCAGAAGATGAAAGTGACACATTTTACAGTTTGGCAGAAACCCTAGCCGCCCAGCAGGAAAACAAATTACCAATTAAACCCCGAATAATTCAAACAACCGAAGAGTTAAACGAATTAGTCGAACTGCTACAAACCTTCACCGACAAAGCCTCACCCGTGGCGTGGGATACCGAAACTACTGCCATCGAACCGCGAGACGCCGAATTAGTCGGAATTGGCTGCTGTTGGGGAACCGCCGAAGAGGATCTCGCTTACATTCCCACCGGACATAAAACGGGCAAAAACTTGGACAAAGCCACAGTTTTAAAGGCTTTGCGTCCGATTTTGGAAAGCGAGAATTATCCCAAGGCGCTGCAAAATGCTAAGTTTGATCGATCGATCCTGCGTTGTCAAGGAATTAAACTAGCAGGAGTCATCTTCGACACCATGCTAGCCAGTTACGTACTTAATCCCGAAACCAGCCACAGTCTCAGCGAATTGTCCAAGAAATACTTAGGCATTGTCGCCAAAAGTTACAATGAATTAGTACCGAAAAACAAAACAATTGCTGACATCAGTATTCCGGCGGTAGCCGACTACTGCGGCATGGATGTTCACACCACATTTGGGTTAGTAAATAAACTTAGAGCAGAATTAAAGGAAGCTGATAAATCTAGCTTTCCCGGAAAAACTTTGGAGGGGTTATTGCTGGAAGTAGAACAGCCCCTAGAACCAGTTTTAGCAGAAATGGAATATTGCGGAATTCGCATTGATTCAGCATATCTGCAAGAACTATCGCAACAGCTAGAAAAGAGCTTAAAAGAAATAGAAGAAAAAACTTATCAAGCAGCGGGGAGAAAGTTTAATTTAGGTTCCCCAAAACAACTCAGCGAAATCTTGTTAGAAAAAATCCCCGATGAGTTTCAGAAAAAGTCTCGCAAAACTAAGACGGGATACTCTACAGACGCGGCTGTTTTGGATAAATTGCAAGGAGACCACCCGATTGTAGACGATTTATTAGAACACCGAACATTATCCAAGTTGAAATCAACTTATGTCGATGCTTTGCCGCAGTTAGTGCGTGCGGATACCGGGCGAGTGCATACAGATTTCAACCAAGCTGCAACTGGTACGGGAAGGCTTTCTTCTTCCAATCCCAATTTACAAAATATTCCCATCCGCACCGAGTTTTCGCGGCAAATTCGCAAGGCTTTTTTGCCGGAAGCAGGTTGGCTGATGGTGTCGGCTGACTATTCTCAAATTGAACTGCGAATTTTGGCTCATTTGAGTCAAGAACCTGTGTTAATTGAAGCTTATCAAAATAACAGAGATGTGCATACCGTGACGGCTCAACTGTTGTTTGAAAAGGAAGAAATAACTCCCGACGAGCGCAGGTTTGGCAAAACGATTAATTTTGGGGTAGTTTACGGTATGGGGGCGATCAAGTTTGGGCGATCGATGGGCAAAACTTCAGCAGACGGCAAAGAGTTTATTAAGCGATTTAACGAGCGTTACAGTAAAGTTTTTGAATATTTGGAGAAAGTAAAAAAAGAGGCGATCGCCCTCGGATACGTTACCACAATACTCGGCCGCCGCCGTTACTTAAACTTCGAGAGCGAAAGCCTCCGCGACTTAAAAGGCCGCAATCCCCAAGACATTCACTCCGATCGACTTAAATCTCTCAGCAGAGATGACGCCCAATCTTTGCGGGCGGCAGCCAACGCTCCCATTCAAGGTTCCAGTGCTGATATCATTAAACTTGCCATGATTGAGGTACACAAAATTTTGCAAAACTATCAGGCGCGGCTGCTGCTGCAAGTTCACGATGAATTAATCTTTGAAGTCCCTCCCCATGAATGGGAAGAATTGCAGCCGAAAATTAGAACTGCGATGGAAAATGCTCTGCCACTTACCGTACCCCTGATAGTTGACATCCACGCTGGGCAAAATTGGATGGAAACTAAATAAAAAAGAGAAATATGAACCAAACTAAAATCGCCATTTTCCCCAAAATAAAAACCCTAAGTGCAGTTGCTCTGCTATTGTTACTATTCGGGTGTCCACAAAAGTTAGCGCCCAACAACTATGCTGTCAAGCGAGTCAGCGACGGTGACACCCTTGTCGCCAGCGATGCCGCCGGGAAAGATATAAAAGTGCGTTTTGCCTGCATAGATGCACCGGAAGTCGCGCACACCAATGCTGAGAAAAATAGCAAAGCAGCAGCAAAGAAAAATCAATTTAAGTGGGGAAATCTAGCGCACCAAAGAATGCAGCAGCTTGTCAATCAAGGGGGCGGTCGCGTTGTTTTGACCGTCACCGATACTGACCGCTACGGCCGCCAAGTTAGCGAAGTTCGCTTGCCAAACGGTACATTTGCCCAAGAAGTTTTGACCCGCGAAGGATTAGCAATGGTTTACCGTCCTTACTTAAAAAACTGTCCGAGTGCAAGTATTCTGGAACAAGCGGAAGCCGAAGCTAAGAAAAATCGCCGCGGCGTTTGGGGAGATTCTAAATTTGTGCCAGCTTGGCAATTTAGACAGAACGGCAAATGAGCGAAATTTTGATTTTCTGGTAATTGTTCTTTATCTAAGAATCCCCATGTTAGAAATCACCGTAAAAAACAACGCTATCTGTTTCGGTAAACACTTCTCCCTGAATTTTGAACGCACTTTGCGGATACCCGACGACGGTAAAACCTATCCCTTACCGCCGGGCTTAGGCGAGTTTCCAGTCTGCAAAGTTGATGACTACATTTCTACAGTACCTGAAACTTGGAAAGAACACGGGGGCGTGTTTATTCCCATGTATCAACGGGAAGCTTTGTGGATTTATTTTAGAGGCGTTGATTGGCGGCCCAATGCTGTTAAAATTGCTGTTGGTAAAATCAATGCCGTTTCGGGCAAACCTTGGCAGCAAAAACTGCAAGCTAATGACCAAGATTATGTCATTTGTCCCGATCAACCCTGGTTAGATGGTATCAATTCTGGTGAAGGTTACATCCGCCAATTTGTTGCTATGCCTCTCGGTATGGGTTACACTGTCGAAGGACAAGTAACTGGTAAAGAAGAATTTGGTGGCATTCAAATCATTGTATTCGATCCGAAACCAGGGTTATTTCCAGAAGAACCGCCGCCCTCACAATTACTGAGAGGTAGAGGCTTTAGTGATTTTGCACCTATCGATTGTATCGCATTTGGTGGGGCGGAAATGGGATTAGCAGCAGGTGGTAAAATGAAACAAGAAATTTATCCCGATAGTTACGGTATCAACACCTGGGACGAGACAAATTTTGGCAGAGTATACGTCCACATTGTTAATAGCATGATGTATCGGGAAATCACTGGTAAAGAACCGCCAAACACGCCCGTTTCTGCCAAAACTTACAGTGAATACAATCTTCCTTGGTTCGAGCTTTACGACGAAGAAAAAGGATCTGTCGCACCCTCAACTATCCTTTCTCAAGTCAAGTCTGTCAAAGAGATGGACGAAAATCAGGGATTTGCACCGCAACAAGACGATACATCTGTTGACATTCCTCAAGCACAAATTAAAAAGCTCAAAGTCGATCCCGATGGAGTCAGAGATGGCAATTGGTAGTCTACTAGCCGAATCTCGATTGTATATAGGGACAATTAATCAATTGCCTTTGTAAATAGACAGTGCTGCATCAGGCCTGCTAAATTAGACACTACCTGTCGCAGTAAGGCGCGCCGAGACGTACCCTACCGATAGATTCTTTGTGCAAATCCAATCAATTAGCAAAAAATTAACCTTAAGGGACATCAATGAATTTCAAACATCTGGTTATTTCCGGCATGGCTCTGCTCCTCGGTACTGCAATCGTAGGAAATGCTATTGCTCAAGAACTGACCAACGACCAAAAAACGGTTGTTTGTCGCTTGAAAACAGAAGTTGACCAGCGGAAAGGCAACGGTCAAAAATTAGTATTTGTGCCGTTGCTGGGCCAAGTTCGCAAGCAAGTTTCATCTCCTTTTAGAGCGACGCTGCATCCTAATGTGGAGTATGTTTTTGTTGCCACTTGCGACGGAAATTGCCAGGATTTAAACTTATCTCTCAAGGATGCCAGCGGTCAGGAAATCGCTGTGAGTCAAAAAACAGGCGAACTGGCGTCAATCTCTTTTACTCCCCCATCCCAAGGCGAATATCAAATCAGTGCTAAGCCTGGGGAATGCAAGACGGCGGAGGGTTGCAGTTACGGCCTGGGAATCTTCGTTCCGGCAAGTGCTAGCGTACCTAATGCTTCAAGAATTCCTGCGGAGATAGCACAATTTCGACTTTGCCAATAGAGGAACAGCGATCGAGTTGTGGGTTGCGAGTAGAGTAGAGTTTTCAATCAGAAATCTAACTCATAACTTGCAACTTATAACTCGCGACTTATATCGCAACCACGCCCGACGGTGAGTAGGTTATTAATGACTTGAATTAGGGAGCATCTCAGTTTTGTAAAAAGCATTTTTTTTATTGTAGTGCGAGCGTCCCCGCTCGCGTATTGTACAATACGCGAGCGGGGACGCTCGCACTGTAAATGCAAAACTGAGATGCTGCCCTTGAATTATCTGAAACCATGCCTTTGAGTGGTGCTTCTTTCTTGCTTTTTTTTACTCTGAGCGGCTTGCCCTGCCCTTCGACTTCGCTCAGGAACCGCGACTTGCCCGATCGCATTGCCGAAGGGAAAAGAGCCGAAGGCAGCCGAAGAGCGTTATTCCTTATGCTATAATTTGTGACGCATAACTCCTCCAAACTCTCAAGCCGATCGAGCTGTGGAACCCTGCAAAGGCCCAATAACTGCCGAAAGCTGGCTTGAAGCCAGAACTTTATTTACCCTCAGACAGGCATCAATTAGAATATAGATGGTGCCTCTCAAAGGTGACGAGTACATTGCCCATGTCTTTAACCTTAGCTTTGAAAAATCAACTGCAGAACCGTCCTCAAATAGGGTTGAAAAGTCTGTTGGGCCGCTTAGGTATCAGGCAGAAAATCGGCTGCGGATACGCCTTGGTCATTAGTATTGCCGTTTTGGGTGCTGTGGCGGGACGGGGAGTAGAATCCTATCACAAACAGCAAGTTAGAGAAAAACTAGCGCTCGATCGAGATAAAGCGGAAATCCTGACAAACCTCAACAACACGGTGCAGGAAGTCAGAATTCAGCAGCAAGAGCTCGCCAGTCTGACTGCCCAACCGCAAATTTTCGATCGCCAACGCTCGGAATTCCTGACTCGCGTTGCTCAGATGAGCGGCATCCTCGAACAACTGCAAACCCTACCGCCGACGAAGAATGCCGAGGCTGCCCAAGACTACCAACAGCTTCAACAGTTCGCTCAAGCCAACGGCAAAACCGTAGAATCATACTTTCAACAAGTACAAAAATTGTTGGCTGCTGCCAAATTATCTGCTTTGAATCCGCAACAGCAGCAGGCTTTGGGGCGGAACTTGAACAATTTTGTGGCGGGCGAAACTGCTTTGAAACTCAAACAGTTTTCCGAGGATTCAGCCCAACTGGCCGTCAACTTTCGCGAGAAAGCAGACGAGGCATTGAGAACCTACGAAAATGCCGAAAAACTCGGAACTCTCATTCTCGTTTGCTCTCTCTTGATATCAGGTGCGATCGCAGCAATTCTAGCAGCATACACCAGCGGGGCGATCGCTCGCTCCTTAGAAGCCACCACCCTCATCGCTCAGCGAGTGACAGAAGAATCTAACTTTGATTTGCAAGTACCCGTCACTACTTCTGACGAAGTGGGAAGGCTAGCAATTTCCCTCAACGAACTAATCCAAAGAGTAGCCGAATACACAGAAGAATTGCACGAAGCAAAAGTAGCAGCCGAAGCTGCCAACCGCTCGAAAAGTGCATTTCTCGCCAACATGAGCCACGAACTACGCACCCCCCTCAACGCCATCATTAACTACAGCGAAATGCTGCAAGAAGATGCTCAAGATTCCGGTTCAGAAGACTTTCTCCCGGACTTAGAAAAAATTCAAACCGCAGGCAAACACCTGCTGGATATGATCAGCGACATCCTCGACATTTCCAAAATAGAAGCCGGTCACGTCACCCTTTATTTGGAAAACTTCGACGTGGCAACGATGATTGAAGAAGTGATGACTACTGCTCAACCGCTAGTAGAAAAAAAAGGCAATTCTTTAGCACTAAAAACCAAAGGCGAACTCGGCACAATGTACGCCGATCAACCGAAAGTGCGGCAAATTCTCCTTAATTTGCTCAGCAATGCTGCCAAATTTACCGAAAAAGGCGTCATTACTATCGGCGTGGAAAGAATTAAAATTGAAAAATCAAGACCGACCAAACAAAATAAAAATAATGATATTCACTCTGGTTCAAACTACACTTCTCAAGTTGTAATGTTTCGAGTCAGCGACACCGGCATCGGGATGACAAACGAGCAATTAGAGCAGATTTTTAAACCTTTTACCCAAGCTGATGCTTCGACTACCCGCAAATACGGAGGGACGGGTTTGGGATTGACAATTAGCCAGCGTTTGTGTCAAATTCTCGGCGGCGAAATTAGCGTTGAAAGCGAAGACGGTAAAGGTTCAACTTTTATTGTCAGTCTCCCGGAACGGGTAGTTATGCAGGCATGAAGTCAATCGATTTTAGATTTTAGATTTTAGATTTTAGATTGAAGCATTGACCCCACGGATAAATTCGGGGGCTTGTATGCTGGATGCTTTCGGTGAGGCAAGATATGGATTTTGACACGGCTACACGGATTAATTATTGAGCATTTGTCATATAATGTTCGGTCAATTAACCATGATTCCTGTAGGGGCGGGTTCGCCAAGATATTGAATAGAAACGGGAAAATCTGTAAACCCGCCCCGGCATTTAATCGCGGTCAATCGATCGGACATGATATCAATAGTCAGGAGGCAGATATTCAAGGAAAAAGAAAGAGGGAGGAAGGAAGAGGGAAATTTTAAAATGTATTGATATATCAATTATCACAATAAAGAATAATTAACAACCCGGACTAACGCACAGACTCTATCTGTAGGTGCGCCGTGTGCACCTTACAGATAGGGGTTCTGCGTAAGTTTTGATAATTCCCAGGTCAAAACCTGGGAATATAGCAAGCCTAAAGAACAAAGCCTTGTACAACAGTAGTTTTCAAGACTCCTTCAAAAGTGCGTTCTGTCTTGTCCACCAGGACAACGACATTGCGCCCGTTCGGAGACAAACGAACTTCTCGGATTGAATAAGAGAACACCCAATCTTGAAAATTGTTCAGCGATCCGAGGACACGCTGCCGGCCGTTATGATTAATTACAAGACGCATGGCCGCGCTTTCTCTGCCAGCCGAAGCATTTTTTTGCCGCTGTTCTAGGCGAATTTGTAAAGGCTTTGCTGTATTGACTCTGACGGCGACTGTCTCGCTTCCATTGGCTCCGGGAGTACGAGAAATAATGTTGAGTTTAGTTCCAGCTTGAGGAGGAGTTAACTTCAAAGTTTGCCTGCTATTCCAACTTTTTTTAAGCAAGTCATCTTCTGCCATTTTAGTGCTTTTATTGGAGTCGGGCTCGCCATATTTAGTTTCGATACACCCATTTCTGATGCAGGAATTTGCAGCAACTTGGACAATTTGCAATTCTGCTTTGGGAATTCCCGCTCCTGTATCTCTGGAACTTTCTAGATACAAGTAGTAATTGCTGTCGGCGGAAAAACCCGACATCCGGTGTGCGGCACGCCAGGTACTTGCCAAAGCTTCAGGGGCTAGTGCGATCGCGGCACTTGCTATAATACCTAACGAAATTAAAGGTAAAATTTTCATAGCTATATTTTCCAGGTGTGAGAGTTATAGCGGCTGTTATTGATGAGTAAAACAATAACGCTTTGGGTTTCGCTATAGGACTGTGACGCTTCTCAAGTCCTCTCTCCTATTTACATGAGTGTTTCTCCATTTTCCGTACCAGGAGACTGTTTAAGAATGTGCCGTTTTTTCAAGTGGCACTAAAAACATTTTTAATGTGAGAGTGGGTCTTATCTCACATCTTGCACTATTCTCAAGAACAGGCAAGATGCCTGTTCCACAAGAAGAAAATTCACTCTTTGTGGAACAGGCATCTTGCCTGTTCATAAAAGCTTATTGACAATGGTGCAACATCTCAGTCTTATCCAAGAGTCCAACTTTTAGGCGCGATAGTTGCCTTTTCCCTGCGAGAGACTGCTACACAGGACGGAAATACCTATATCAAGATAGGGGAACACCGATCCGCCCCCTCTCCGCAACTCCCTACAATGACAATTGTACGGGCGATCGAGCAATTGCCTCTACAGCAATCATCATTTTTAATGCAGGGAATTAAAATTTATGCAACCAAATAATCCAAACCAATTTACCGAAAAAGCCTGGGAAGCCCTCGCCCGCACCCCCGAAATCGTCAAAGCAGGTCAGCAGCAGCAGCTAGAAAGCGAACACTTGATGAAAGCTTTGCTGGAACAAGAATCGGGACTCGCTAGCAGCTTGTTTAACAAAGCGGGAGTTTCTGTAGCAAAATTGCGCGATCGCACTGATGAGTTTATCAGCCGCCAGCCGAAAATCTCTGGAAGCGGTGGCAACGTTTATCTAGGTCGTTCTCTCGACACTTTACTCGATCGCGCTGAAACTTATCGCAAAGAGTACGGCGATGAATTTATTTCGATCGAGCATTTGATACTAGGTTACGTTAAGGACGATCGTTTCGGCAAAAATTTACTACAAGAATTTAAACTAGATGAAGCCAAGCTCAAAGATATCATTACCCAAGTCCGGGGGAAGAACAAAGTGACCGATCAAAATCCAGAAGGCAAATACGAAGCGCTGGAAAAATACGGCCGAGATTTGACAGAAGCAGCGCGTCAAGGCAAACTCGATCCGGTAATCGGACGGGATGACGAAATCCGTCGCACGATTCAAATTTTGAGCCGTCGCACCAAAAATAATCCGGTATTGATTGGGGAACCGGGAGTCGGCAAAACTGCGATCGCCGAAGGACTCGCCCAGCGAATTATCACCGGAGATGTGCCACAATCTCTCAAAGACAGACAATTAATTAGCTTAGATATGGGCGCATTAATTGCCGGGGCAAAATTCCGGGGAGAATTTGAAGAACGCTTGAAAGCGGTGCTCAAAGAAGTGATGGACAGCAACGGCAAAGTCATCTTATTTATCGATGAAATTCACACCGTTGTCGGTGCCGGTGCAACTCAAGGATCGATGGATGCGGGCAACTTACTTAAACCCATGTTAGCGAGGGGAGAATTGCGCTGTATCGGCGCTACAACTCTCGACGAATATCGCAAGTACCTCGAAAAAGATGCGGCACTAGAACGCCGTTTTCAACAAGTTTATGTTGACCAACCGACAGTTGAAGATACTGTCTCGATTTTGCGGGGCTTGAAAGAACGGTACGAAGTTCACCACGGCGTTAAAATTTCTGACAGCGCCCTAGTGGCGGCCGCTACTTTGTCTACTCGATATATTAGCGATCGCTTCCTTCCAGACAAAGCCATTGACTTAGTTGACGAAGCAGCCGCTAAACTTAAAATGGAGATTACCTCCAAGCCGGAAGAACTAGACGAAATTGACCGTAGGATTTTGCAGCTAGAAATGGAAAGACTGTCGCTGCAAAAAGAAAGTAACGCTGCTTCGGTCGAACGCTTGGAAAGACTGGAAAAAGACTTAGCCAACCTCAAGGAACAGCAAAGCGCTTTGAATGCCCAGTGGCAATCGGAAAAAGGTGTCATCGGCAGCATTCAAAAGATTAAAGAACAGATTGATAAGGTGAATATTGAAATTCAGCAAGCTGAATTAAAATATGACCTCAACCGCGCTGCTGAGTTGAAATATAGCAAGTTAACCGAATTGCAAAAACAATTGCAAGAAGCTGAAGCTCAACTTTCAGCAACTCAAACCACAGGTAAAACTTTGCTGCGGGAAGAAGTCACGGAAGCTGACATTGCCGAGATTATTTCTAAGTGGACGGGAATTCCCATCAGCAAGTTGGTTGAATCGGAAATGCAGAAACTTCTGCACTTGGAAGATGAACTGCACAAGCGGGTAATTGGACAAGATGAAGCGGTGACGGCTGTTGCAGATGCAATTCAGCGATCGCGCGCAGGTTTAGCAGATCCAAATCGTCCGGTTGCCAGTTTTATCTTCCTCGGCCCCACGGGTGTTGGTAAAACTGAGTTAGCTAAAGCATTAGCGTCTTATTTGTTCGACACCGAAGAAGCGATCGTGCGAATTGATATGTCGGAATACATGGAGAAACACGCGGTTTCACGGTTAATTGGTGCGCCTCCGGGATACGTTGGCTACGATGAAGGTGGACAGTTAACTGAGGCTGTGCGCCGCCGTCCTTACTCCGTGATTCTATTCGATGAAATCGAGAAAGCGCACCCGGATGTATTCAACATCATGCTGCAAATTCTGGATGACGGCCGTGTTACCGATGCTCAAGGTCACACAGTAGACTTTAAGAATTCTGTGATTATTATGACATCGAATGTCGGCTCTCAATACATTTTAGATGTGGCGGGAGATAACGAACAAATGCGGAGTCGGGTGATGGAAGCGATGCGGGGAACTTTCCGCCCGGAATTCTTGAACCGGATTGATGAGATGATTATCTTCCACGGTTTGAGTAAGGCAGAACTGCGGCAGATTGTGCTGTTGCAAGTTAAGCGCTTGGAAAAACGGTTAGCCGATCGCAAAATGTCTCTGAAATTGTCGGAATCTGCGATCGACTTTTTAGCAGAAATTGGTTACGATCCCGTTTACGGTGCGCGGCCTTTGAAGCGGGGAATTCAGCGGGAGTTGGAAACGCAAATGGCGAAGGGTATTTTGCGCGGAGATTTTGCCGATGGCGATACCATTTTTGTGGATATCGAGAATGAAAGGTTGGCGTTTAAGCGGCTGCCGGCACAGTTGGTGACTGCGAAATAATTCGGGTAGGGTGGGCAGCAGCCCACCTTATTTTTTTGAGGCGATGGTTCTTTTTTTTACCGCAGATGTAGGCGGATAGACGCGGATGGACGCGGATGGGATTGGGGGCGATCGTTCTTAAGGGCGATCGCTTTCTGATTTATCTTTTTTCTGTTCTTGACGTTCTCTGACTGCTTTAGCTGCCACATGGGAAAGCAGGTTTGCGAGCGTTCTATCTTCCTCTTCGGCCCATTCGGACAAGGCTTGATGAACGTCTTCTGGAAGTGTAACTGTGACTCGCATTCGTGAAGGCATGGGCTGGCATGGTTTTACCGAGCGATTGGGTCTAAAGCCCCGTCCTTCTAAGACGGCTTTAATTTAGGCAATTTGTAAACAATTGTTAAATAGATACAGTTTGTAAATAAAAACTCTAGTAAAAACGATAAACTCTTCCCATGATAGTTTTAGAGTTCAAGTTAAAAGGCAAAGCGGAGCAATATCGGATCATCGACGAGATGATCCGGACAGCTCAGTTTGTCCGAAACAAAACTCTTAGACATTGGATGGAAAATCAAGGAATTAAGCTGGTTGACCTGTACAAACAATGTGCCGTAATGGCGAAAGAGTTTGAATGGGCAGGTAAACTTAATTCGACGGCACGTCAAGCTTCCGCTGAACGTGCCATTTTTGCTATTCAACGTTTCTTTGCTAATTGCCAAGCTAAAAAACCCGGAAAAAAGGGGTATCCACAGTTTAAGAAATACACTCGTTCCGTTGAGTACAAACAGTCGGGTTGGTCGCTTTCTGCCAACAAAAAATGCTTGACATTTAAAGACGGCTTTGCTGCTGGAAAATTCAAACTAATCGGTAGTCGGGATTTGCATTTCTATGCGCCTGATGAGATTAAGCGGATTAGAGTCGTGCGTCGTGCCGACGGATACTACGCCCAATTTTGCATCAATGTGGAACGGAAAGAGGAAGTTGTTTCCACTGGCAAATTCATTGGAATAGATGTCGGATTAAACCACTTCTCTACTGATAGCGACTGCGAAACAGTTCCTAATCCTCGGTATCTCCGCAAAAGCGAAAAAGCTTTGAAGAGATTGCAGAAGCAAATCTCCCGGAAAAAGAAAGGTTCTCAAAACAGAAAGAAAGCGATAAACAAGTTAGGAAGAAAGCACTTAAAGGTCAGTCGGCAGCGTAAAGACTTCGCCATAAAGACGGCGTTGTGCGCGGTAAAATCTAACGATTTTGTAGCCTACGAAGACCTTCAAGTTCGGAACATGGTTAAGAACCACAACCTTGCTAAATCAATTAGCGATGCAGCTTGGTCACAGTTTGCTCAATGGTTAGAGTATTTTGGGAAAGTGTACGGCAAAAAAGTTATTGCTATTGCTCCTCAATACACCTCGCAAAATTGTTCAAATTGTGGCTATCTGGTAAAAAAAACTCTATCAACTCGAACCCATATTTGTGGTTGTGGAGCGACACTAGATCGCGATCACAACGCCGCGAAAAACATTTTAGCAAAAGGCTTCAAAGAAGCAGGAATTAACTTTAATTCAAATACGGTGGGGCACACCGGAATCAACGCTTGGGGACAGACCGATCTCTACTCGCTGATGGCAGCATCAACGAGCAAATCGACTGGATGATCCAAGAATCCCTGCGCCTTCAGGCCAGGGAGTGTCAATTCAATTGTCTTCAATCTTACACTCCAACACCTTTCAGTATCGCGCCGTCTTCAACTCGGGCGATCGCTCCGGGATTCGTCCTTTTTCTGCTCTTGGCGCTCTCTAACAGATTTCGTCAGCAGGTAAGTTGTCAAACTGCTAACGGATCTGCTTTCTTCTTCTGCCCATTCTTCCAGAGCTTTTTGAATTTCCTCTGGTAGGTATGCGGTAACTCTTCCCCGTGAAGCCATTCGTTGCACTGCAAAACATCTCAACACAGTCCATCTTACGCTGTTTTGAGTTAAGACCGATAAAAATATTTCATTTTAAGTTATTTTAATTTATTGTACGTCATTATGTGTTATAATACGACCTGTAAACAGTCAAAAGCCAGCCCCTTACTGTGGAAGGTTCCGGGCTGGCTCTGGCTCCAAAAATATCAATGGAGACGAGTTCTATGTTGACATACAAAGACCGCTTGTGTTGTTGGGCGATCGCCCGTTTGTTACCCTCTGAGCAATGGATAATTGTTGCCCGCTTCCGCAGTCGTTCAGATGCAGACGGGCATTTTCAGTTTTTGCGACAAAGTATACCCCACGTTAAGTTTGAGGTTGTGTTCGATCGCAGTGGGGACAGTCACCGTTTATCCGCGTTGGGCCGCCCTTCCAATGCCGTCACCAGCGCGTTATAAATGGTAATTTTTGAGGCGGTTTCAGTTAACTAAACATTGGCGATCGCACTTTTTTTGATAAGTGCGATCGCTCCTAATTCTGGTCATAGCAATTCTGACAATTCTTGTTTGAGTTGTTCGAGCGAAATTCCACCTTCTGTTTTCAGTCTTGCCCTCGATTCTTGTAACATAGCGATAAAATTAGGATTCAAGCTGAGGCTGACTGTTTCCATATCAGCATCTCGAATCGACACCCAAACTGCCGCAAGTTCACCGTCAACGGTAAGAATGATTACCCATAAACTAGGTTTATTGCCGATCGCCAACTGGTAGGATGGCGTAAATAGGTCGATCGCACGCCTGTCGCGGGCTGCCCCCAAAAAGGTTACGGAGAACAACGCTTTTACTCTCAGTATTGGCGTATTAACATGACTGCATCAGGGCGTTATGAATTGTCGGTTCCCCAAAGTTACCAGTTTCGTCTCCGCGCCGATGGCTCCAGGTGGGATAATCGCCCTCGCGGGTTCAATAACCTCTACCTAACAGGCGATTCGATCGATAATAGTTTCAATTCTGGGTGTATCGAAGCGACTGCGATGGCCCGAATGCAAGGCCAGGGCAATTCTGCAACAGCAGTGCAGCCAGGAATATCATCGCCAGCAAATTATTGGCGAGAATGATGCTTGGCCTAAACCTCAATCGCTTAACTTCGCGATCGGGGAGGGAGATTAGGCAAAGAAGATACAGTAAAATTGATGCCGCAGGGGAAAAGTATTCAGATATAGCGCCGTATCTTGCCTGCGATAGTTCCCCATTAAGGTTTTTAAGGCAAGAGTTTTGGGAGTATTTCCATCTTAGCAGTTTGGAAATACTCCCCTTACACCTTACTCAAAAGAAATCAAAAATGATTAACATTGACGGCTACCAGATTCTCACTCAAATTTACGACAGTATCAACTCCACGGTTTATCGGGCTGTGCGACAACACGATAACCAACCCGTTATCCTCAAATTCCTCAAAGAAGACTATCCTACACCTTCGGAACTGGTTCGCTATAAACAAGAATATGAAATTACTCGCAATTTGAATCTCGATGGGGTGATTAAGGCTTATGAATTAAAACCCTATCAGCGGACTTTAGTCATTATCCTTGAGGATTTTGGCGCGTCATCTTTAAAACAGTTGATGAATGAGCGTAGGGAAGCAGGCACGCAGGCATTGCCCCTACAGGAATTTCTTAGCATTGCTATTAAAACGGCTGAGATTTTAGGCAGTATTCATGCCCAAAATATTGTCCATAAAGATATTAACCCCACGAATATTATTTTAAACCCCGAAACCGGGCAACTCAAAATTATTGATTTTGGTATTTCTACAGCCTTAACTCGCGAAAACCCCACCCTGAAAAATCCCAAGGTTTTAGAAGGTACTTTAGCTTATATTTCACCAGAGCAAACGGGAAGAATGAATCGTTCCCTAGATTACCGCACCGACTTTTACTCCCTCGGCGTCACTTTTTATGAGTTACTAACGGGACAACTCCCTTTTCCCACAAATGATGCCCTAGAATTAGTGCATTGTCATATCGCCAAAGTACCCGTAGCAACCGATATAATTAATCCAGAAATTCCCAAAGCCGTGTCAGATATCGTGATGAAACTGATGGCAAAAACCGCTGAGGATCGATACCAAAGTGCTTTTGCCATCACAATTGATTTAGCAGAATGTTTGCACCAGTTACAAACAAAAGGAAATATATCTGATTTATCTTTAGGGGCTCAAGACATTTCCGACCAGTTTCAAATTCCCCAAAAGCTCTACGGGCGCGAGGCGGAACTTGAAGCATTACTGACAGCTTTTGAGCGAGTAGCGGACAATTCCCAATCCCAAATAGAAATGATGTTAGTAGCGGGTTATTCTGGCATTGGCAAATCATCCCTAGTAGCCGAAATTCACAAACCAAATACCCGACTGCACGGCTATTTCACCGCAGGCAAATTTGACCAATTTCAAAAGAGTATTCCTTACTCCGCTGTAGTTAGCGCCTTTAAGGGATTAGTGCGGCAACTATTAACTGAAAGTGAAATTCAGCTTGAACAATGGCGAGAAAAACTTAGAGATGCTTTTAGTGTTAATGGTCAGGTGATTATTGATGTAATTCCCGAAGTAGAACTGATTGTCGGCGCACAGCCACCCGTGCCAGAATTAGGGGCAAGCGATTCGCAAAATCGGTTTAATATTGTCTTCAGTAACTTCATTCGAGCCTTTTGCACAAAAGAGCATCCCTTAGTCATATTTTTGGATGATTTGCAGTGGGCTGACTCCGCGACACTCAAGTTAATTGAATTGATGATGACCGATAGACATCTGCAATATCTGTTTTTGATTGGAGCTTATCGGGATAACGAAGTTAGCCCAACGCACCCCTTGATGATGACGCTGGATGGATTACGCAAAGAAGGAGCCACTATCAATTATATTACTTTATCAGCTTTAGCCCCAGAAAATATTAGCCAACTGATTGGCGATACATTATATAGCGACACGGAGACGGTAAAATCCTTGGCAGAACTGGTAATGAAGAAAACAGGAGGTAATCCGTTTTTTGTTAATCAATTTCTGAAAACTCTGGACGCGGAAAAGCTAATAACGTTTGATTTGGAATCTCATCAGTGGCAGTGGAATATTGCCCAAATTGAAGCACAAAATATCACAGATAATGTGGTAGAATTGATGGTAGGCAAGTTACAAAAACTGCCTCCTCTCACCCAACATGTTTTACGTTTAGCATCTTGTATCGGCGCATCTTTTTCCTTAAATATCCTGTCGATTGTTTGTGAAAAACCGCCTGAAGTGATTTTTTCTGATCTACTTGTAGCCATTCAGACCGGATTCATCTTGCCGACATCAGAGTTAGATGAAAACCTATTAATTCAAGATTATAAATTTCTGCATGACCGGGTACAACAAGCGGCTTATGCTCTGATTGATGACAATCAGAAAAAAGCGGTTCATCTTCAAATTGGGCGGCTGTTGCTAGCGAATGTATCTGATGAGCAACTACCGGAAAAAATATTTGAAATAGTCGATAATTTAAACTTAGCTGGGCCATTGATAACTGATGAATCGGAACGGGTGGAATTAGCACGATTGAACTTGGAAGCGGGGAGAAAAGCCAAAGCTTCAACGGCTTATGCCGCTGCTTTAGAGCAATATTTTACTAGGGGAATAGAGATGTTGCCGGGAGATGCTTGGCAAGAGCATTATGATTTGACTTTTAGTTTATATCGAGAACGGTCTGAATGTGAATATCTCTGCGGTAATTTTGACAATGCAGAAGAGTTATTTGATTTGATATTAACTCAGGCTCACTCTAATTTAGAACGAGCCGAAATTCAGAATATGCGCGTCATTTTATATGATAATACAGGCCAATATTTAGAAGCTATACAAATAGGTTCAGACGCCTTAAAAACTTTGGGAGTCAGTTTGCCCATCGCTAATAAAGCAGAAATTTGGTCAGAATTTGAATTAGAGTTACAGTTATACAGAGTTAGTCTCGAAAGAATCAAGATAGCCGAGCTAATTGATGCACCAAAGATGATTAACTCAGAAATAATAGCCTGTATGAAGCTTTTAGAAAATCTTAGTGGACCTACTTATTTTACTAACCAAGACTTGTGTGCTTTGGGTGCACTCAAAATGGTCAATCTTTCTATTGCACACGGCAACTCCGAGCACTCGGCTCATGGATATACTTACTGGGGAGTTTTGGGAGATCCAAGATTAGTTGATTATGAGGTTGGTTATGAATTTGGTCAATTAGGCATGAAGCTGGCCGAGCAGTTTAATAATGCTAGTTTATCTTGCAAAGTTCTCGAGATGTTCGGTGGTCATATTAATCCCTGGCGAAGCCATCTTAAAAAAGGTATTCCTATTCTTAGAAATAGCTACCAAATAGGTGCAGAAATTGGAGATATTTGGGCGGCTTATACTTCTTACCATTTGGTTCTCCAAAGAATTATAGCTGGGGAAAACTTTGACAGTATTCTTGATGAGTCTAAGAAATATCTTGAGTTTAACAAGCAAATCAAAAATTCTGCTTTGGTTGGAAGTCAGCAATTATATCAGTATTTTATCTTAAATTTACAGGGATTAACCAGGGACAAATTTTCTTTGAGCGATGAGGATTTTGATGAATATCAGTGCCTGCAAATGTGGGAGAAGAAAAATTTTATGACGGGAATAGTGCCGTATAACCTATTTAAAACACAAATTTTCTTCCTATATGGGGATTACAAAAATGCTCTGAAAACCGCCAAAAAAAGCGATGAAATTCTCGTTTTTATTTCAGGTATACCCAGTCAAGCCGACCATTATATGTACTATTCTTTAATTTTAACGGCTCTTTACCCAACTGCTACCAACTCGCAACAGCAGGAATATGAGGAAATCTTAAAACTCAATCAACAGAAGATGAAAAATTGGGCAGATAACTGTCCTGAAAACTTCCTGCACAAATATCTACTGGTAGAAGCGGAAGTTGCTCGCATTACTGGTAAAGAAATAGAATTAATATGGGACTTGTACGATCGCGCCATAGCTTCAGCTCATGAAAATGAGTATATTCAGAATGAAGCTTTAGGCAATGAACTAGCAGCCCAATTCTGGTTAGGGAAAGGCAAAGAGGAAATTGCCCAACTTTATATGAAAAAAGCGCATTATGGCTACCAACTTTGGGGGGCTAAGCGTAAAGTAGAGGATTTGGAGCAGAAATATCCGCAGTTAATCCCCAAGGTATCTGCCCCGAAACAAATTGATGTGCAGACTACTGCTATTGGCATAGATTCTTCAACAACTGGAGGAAGTTCAAATATAGACTTGTCCACAGTGCTCAAAGCTTCCCAAGTTCTGGCTGGTGAAATTGCGAGCAACAAATTGTTAGAGAAGTTAATGACACTTTTACTGGAAAATGGCGGAGCACAAAAAGGCTTTATTATCTTATCAAATAAGGATCAGTTAACCATTGAAGCTAGAGGTGAAGTTGATAAAGAACAAGTAGAAGTTGGGCAAAGTATTTCGATGGAAGGTAGCGATAATCTTCCTGTGGGGATGATAAAATATGTAGCGAGAACTCAGGAAGATGTAGTGCTATCAGAAGCTACGAAAGAGGGTGTCTTTACTAGCGAACCCTATATTATAAAAAATCAGCCTAAGTCAGTCTTATGCGCTCCTATTATTAATCAAGGTAAACTGATCGGCATTCTGTATTTAGAAAACAATCTGACTACGGGAGCTTTTACGCGCGATCGCCTAGAAATTCTCAAAGTCCTCTCTTCTCAAGCTGCGATTTCCATTGAAAATGCCCTGCTATATCGCACTTTAGAAGATAAAGTTCAAGAACGCACGGCTCAACTAGCTGAAGCGAATCAAAAAATTAGCACCCTCAATCAGAAATTAAAAGCAGACAATGTTCGCATGAGTGCAGAACTCGATATTGTCAAACAACTGCAACAAATGGTGTTGCCAAAACCGTCAGAATTAGAGGCAATTGAAGGCTTAGAAATAGCTGGTTTCATGGAAGCTGCTGACGAAGTTGGCGGCGATTACTACGACGTATTGCAACAAGATGGCCAAGTAAAAATTACCATTGGCGATGTCACGGGACATGGTTTAGAAAGTGGCGTGTTGATGATTATGGCACAAACGGCGGTCAGGACGCTTCAGAAAATGAACGAAACAGATCCAGTGAAGTTTTTGGATGTCCTCAACCAGACTCTGTATGGCAATCTCCAGCGCATGGACTCCTCTAAAAATATGTCTCTAGCTATCTTAGACTATGCCGGAGGTGTCCTGAAATTAAGCGGACAACATGAGGAAATGATTGTGGTGCGCGCTGATGGAAAATTGGAGTGCATAGATACAATAGATTTAGGCTTTCCCATTGGCTTAGTAGAAGAGATTGGCGACTTTATTGCTCAAACAGAAGTGCAGTTAAATCCTGGGGATGTGGTGGTGCTTTATACTGATGGAATTCCGGAAGCTATAGATATTAATAAAGCGCTGTACGGATTAGAAAGGTTGTGGCAAGTGGTGGTTGAAAATCGTCAGCGGTCTGCCCAAGAAATTCGGGAAGCTGTGATTGAGGATGTGCGGCAGTATATTGGCGCTCAGAAGGTTTTTGATGATATTACTTTGGTGGTGATTAAACAAAACTGAGGTTTTTTTAAAATAGTTCATTTTCTGTTTTTACGAGGAATATCTATAGGTAAAAATTCTGACAATATCCACTTCTGTTAGTTGTATTTATTGCTGGGAATTTACAGCAAATTCTGGTTTATTACCCCTAGGTCGGCGGTTTAAACCGCTACTACGGCAGTTACGCAGGCACGCTGCATATAGCGTGCCTGCGTAACTCCTGCTAATTCAATTCCGCACCATCACAGACTTAATTACAGCATTCGGCTGATACTTATTAGTCTGATAAAACCCCCCTTGACCAGCGCCATAAACTCCCGCAAATTGTTTGCCTTCAGCCTTGGGAACAAACATAATGTTTCTAGTGGGTTGCTTGGCAAATACAACCCCTTCTCTCATCTCATTATCCACGTTATAAGATAAAGTAGCCTTGCCGTAAATGGCCTCAGCTTGTTTCAGAGTCATTCCCGGCCCGACGCCCTGAACTGTTTTATAACTAGAATTCTCAGTCATCAAAAGTTCAATGACATCGGTATCTTTTAGCTTTGTACCCGCAGCGTAGATAATCCGATATTGCACTTTTCCCGATCGACTAACTGCCACAGCATCAAAGTCTACCATAAAAGGAGACTCTACCTTAAACTGCGCCGTAGAGCCCAGAGCCTTTTTCAATTGTCCGAAAGTCATCCCCACCTTCGCCGCTCCAATTGTGCGATCGGAAATTGTTAAACTTGCAGAAGGTGTTTTTTGAGCAGCATTTGCCGTTTCCCCCAGCTTATTTGCACCCCCAGGCGCAACAGCGGAACCCGGAACCGAAATTAAAGTGAGGTAACTGCCGATCGCCAACAAAACAGCTATCATTGATCCAGACAAAACTTTAACATTCAACATGACTAATTCTCCTAGATTTCAAATGCGACTATCTACCCGCATCTTTTTGACTATCCTGGGCCTCACCCTCCTAATTTGGATTCTGAGAGGTGTTGGGATATTGACATTCATTCCCGGTGGTGTGATCTGGATACTGATTTTGTTGTCTTTTGTTGCGGGTATCCTCAGCACTTTACTCCGTCGGTAAGCCAGCATCCGGCAAATAACAAATAAGAATTAACAATTAAAACTTAACAAATTATTTTAATTGTGATTGTTTCATTGCCTTTCCCACTGTCACATTTAACTGAGCGCCGATCAGCATCACCAAAGAAGAAAGATCGAGCCACAGCAGCAACACAATAAAAGTTCCGATCGTGCCGTAAGTCCAACTGTAATTGCCCAAGTGCAAAACATAAAACCGAAATAAAGCTGAAAATAGCGCCCACAAAATAGCAGCAAAAACAGCTCCCGACAAAATAGGAATATCTGGTTGACGGCGGCTAGGCCCGTAGCGGTAAACAAAGGCAAAGGCAAGTGATACAATTCCCAAAGAAATCGGCCACCGCCACAGCCGCCAAACACCTAAGAGTTGCGACTCCAAAGGGCAATTGTCGGCGATCGGCAAGCAATTTTTAACATCTTTTAAATCGCAAGTGGCGAGGGACTCCAGCAGGCAACTCTGGCGGGCAATAGCTTGCACAATTAAGTCGCTGACAAATACTACTCCCGATGCCAGAATTAATAGTATAATTGTGCCGATACTCAGCGCCAGAGAAATAAGTTTTGCTTTCCAAAATGGTCGAGTTCGAGCGATCGGGATGTCATGGATGCGATCGAGTGCAGCCATCGCCGCGCTCATTACTCCAGAAAATGCCCAAATCGCCCCAAGAAAGCTCACCGAAAACAGCCCTTTACTGCGAGTTAACAGAATTTCTTTGATTAAGCCACCAATCAACTTCCGCACGTCATCGGGTATAACTTCGCCCAAAAGACGGGCGATTTGATACAGTGTTGACTGCAAAGGTTCAAAGAGGGCGATCGCAGATAAGATAGCCAACAGCCCCGGAAACAGCGCCAGCATAGAATTGTAGGCCATTTCCGCAGACAGCCCCGGCAAGCGCTGTTCTCCCGCCTTCGCGCCGACTTCCTTGAGCGTGCCCCAAGTCAAACACCGACAAAACAGCCAAAACCCCCCAAATTTCCGTTTGAGAGCTCGAAGCAGCCTCAAAAATGCCTGAAACAAAGCTAAAATCAGGTAGCGCAACCAGTAAAAAATGTTCATAGCGCACAGGCAACGGGGCGAAAGATGAGGTACACAAGTCGTTAATTAATTAAGCCATTATCAACTCGCAATTGCCAATTCCCAATTCCCCAATCTAAAATCTAAAATCTAAAATCTAAAATCAATATTATGGCTCAGGATGTCAGACAGTGGTTAGATGAAATCAAGCGGCTGCAACAGCAGTTAACAGAAGTTTCGCGCGATCGCGATGACGCCGGTGAAAGTGCCGCTCAGTGGCGCCAACTCTACAATACTGAAGCCGAGCAGCGGCGGAATGATGCTAAATTAACTCAGCAAAGCATCGCTTCTCTGGAAGCACAAATAGAGCAATTACAAAATTTTTCCCCCATTATGCCCGAAGGCGACGATGCTGGGGTTGCTCGCCAGCAGGAAGTCGAACAACTGCAAACTGTAGGCGAACTTAAAGCTAAGTTAACAGAAGTTCTTCAAGAGCGCGATCGGGCGATCGAACAAGTGAAACAACTCACTCAAGCCCTCAAACAAGAAGAAGCCCGTCACGCCGAAACTAGCAAAAATTTAACTAGCGCCCTCGGAGATGCGGTTGACTTGCTCACGAAAGCCCAAAATCCTGCCCCTGCAAAAACGGAGACAGTCTATTCTTTAGAAATAGTACCTACTCGCACTGCAAATCCTGGCGAAACTGCTCTGGAAATCCGCCAAACTTCCGCCCCAGGCAAAAATCCCGCCCAGCTTCCACCTTCTAAAAATCAGTTACTCGATCTACCGCCCTTTGGGAATTAGGAGTTAAAAATTCAGGAATTGTCGGCATGGCGAGTCCCCTTATGATCGCGAATTAAATAACTTACAATTTTAATTGTTATTGTGGGATGGGCGTCCCGCCCGTCCTTTTTGGACGGGCGG
>NZ_JAUBOV010000215.1:0-1014 GCF_036700405.1 Microcoleus sp. T3_D1 | reverse complement strand
AAAGCCTTTCAATCATTAGTCAAGCAACTCTTAACAGAAAGCCAAAATCAACTCAATACCTGGAAAGAAAAAATATTAGCTGCTGTTGGCGCTAATAGTCAAATCATTGTCGATGTCATTCCTGAAGTAGAATTAATCATTGGCCCACAGCCCGCCGTACAAGAATTAGGCGCTACAGAAGCACAAAACCGCTTTAATTTAGTATTTCAAAAATTCATCCGCGTCTTTTGTTCAGTTGACCATCCCTTAGTCATCTTTCTCGACGATTTACAATGGGCTGATGCCGCTACATTGAAATTGCTACAAGTAATGCTCGCAGATGAGCAAACCAACTATCTATTTCTAATTGGTGCTTATCGAGACAACGAAGTTAACCCATCTCATCCTTTAATGATGACTTTGGACGAGCTGCAAAATGAAGGTGCAAGAATCGAGCGAATTACTTTAGCTCCCTTACACCTTCACCAGATAGTTAACTTAATTACTGATACCGTGCGTAAAGACCAAAAATCAGCGCTCCCCCTCGCCGAGTTAGTGGTCAGTAAAACTCAAGGCAATCCTTTTTTTGTCAATCAGTTTCTCAAAACTCTCTATCAAGAAAACCTGCTGAGATTCAATTTTCACGAAAGAAACTGGGATTGGAATATTTCAGAAATTGAAGCAGTAGGTATTACTGATAACGTCATTGAATTGATGATTGGCAAATTGAAAAGACTTCCCCAATCAACTCAGCAAGTTTTGCGTTTGGCTGCTTGCGTGGGTAATAGTTTTGACTTAAACACTCTTTCAATTATTAACGAAAAATCTTGGGGAGCCACGTTTCAAGAACTATTGCCAGCCATCCAAGAGGGATTAATCTTAACTACTTCTGAGTTAGGTGCTACCGAATCAGAAATAATTAACTCCGACTTGGTAATTACTACTTATAAATTTTTGCACGACCGCGTGCAGCAGTCAGGTTACGCTTTAATTGACTCAAAACTGCAAACAGCAATTCACCTACAAATTGGTCGT
>NZ_JAUBOV010000022.1:0-96920 GCF_036700405.1 Microcoleus sp. T3_D1 | reverse complement strand
AGAACTCCTGGCCTATATAGTTTTTTTTCTGTAATTTGTCAAGTACAATTTATACCAAATTAGATGCGATTACCCTGGAGTTCAATGTCTGCAAAGTAAACATTTTTGCCGGAGCTGAAAGCAACTCTTCTGGTAATACCATCTCCGAAGTCGATGTTTTTGAGAGGGTCGAAGCTGCTATCATTTGGGTCTGGTTTAACGATGGTTAGGGATGCTAATTCTTCAGGTTCAAAAAGCAGTTCAAGCAGGGAGTTACGCAGCACTTCTGATTCAGCTTGGTACCGCCCCTTTGCTCTACCGTCAGCCAAGGACATATCAAAGACTGGGATTTTTAGTCCTTCCCCAGCTACCCATTCTGTGGAGCGATATTCTGGGGTAAGTTTTCTTCTGCTCATTGATTAGCTCCTGAATCCTAGTTTTTACATTTTTAGGACTTACGCACAGTAATAGTCCCGATTTTGACAAGGTTGTTACTTCACAAATTCCTGCTACTGAGTGATATTCTCCCCCTCCAATTGGAGGGTTTAGAAGAAAGAAGTAGCGTGTTACAATCAGAATGACAATCCCAATGTGGAGAAAAAAAGTGAAAGTAGTTCGCACAACTACGGCTATGGAAAGCCAACGGGATTATTTCTCTGATAGCGATAGCGATGCACTTGCTCGCGTTGCTTTTGGAGAAGGTGAAAACAGTCAGCAGTTTGGAGGTTTGAACCTCGATGCTAACGGGGTTATTAAAGGTAGAGCATCAAAGTTGTTCAACGTCACCGAAGAACAAGTTGAAAACCCTCAATACTGGATTGATTTGTAATAGATACCGACCCAAATTAAGTCTTCGCTCTTACCAAACAAACGTGTCACATTCTAATACCATTTCTAAAAAGTCTTGCTACAATCTGCATCGTTGGGTTTATTTCACGAAATCAACCTACTGTTGCTACTGTTGCATGACTTTTCATAAATGGTAGTATTCGGAGGTATCTAATTCGGATATGTCTAATAATTTAGGTGTAAAATCAAGGTATTCCTGACACCTAAAAAGATGGCTAACGCCGTTTTTTGGACTGCGTTTTATCCGAAGAACGACTCTCAAGCGTCTGGTTGGCTTGAAGAGAGTACAAATTGTTACCTGGAAGCAAGCTGTAGACCACTTTGCGCTTGCGGAAAACCCTAGTACCATCTACAGGCATTCCTTGTTTCCAAGCGTCTGCAATCGCCTTTTTGTCGGCAGAAATTACGGTTTTGGTTTCGACTCGGCGATAGGGTTCTGGCAGTTGAGATGGGTCAATCAAAATTTCACAGGTAGGCGGATTTTCCTTAACAGTAATGCGGCGGTGTTTACCAATAATTTCTGAAGTTAACACGCCGCACTCGTTGAAGTAGAGAACGGTTTTGTCTAACCGCTCTCTCCACCCCTGGAGTTTGTTGAGAGCTTTTGAATGCAGTTCTATCAAATACTGCATCCGGGCTGTAATTCCTGCAATTTCGGCATCAATTTGGTCGGCTAAGTCGGCATGGGCATCAACAGCAAGTTCCTGGGTTTCTTGGGTTTGCCAAAGGGATTGCAGCAGTTGGTCAATTTCTTCTGAGCTTTCTGCTGATTCTAGTTGATGCCAAACTTGAGCCGCAGTTATTGAACTTTGAGCAAGCGTCGCTGTGGCTAAATTCATGCTTAGTATCCTCCGTTGATGCAGGTGTGATAATAATCGCGGCGTTCTTCGAGTTGAGTAAGCGCAGCTATTGTTGCCGCGTCGGATTTAAGAGAGATTTGTTTGTCCTTTTGAATCTGGCTACCTGGTTGAGAATGAGTTAAATCTTGTGAGTTTGACTGGGTAATTTTTGGCATACAATTCAAAAAAATTTCTTAAAAATAGCGCGACCGCGCTCTTAAAAAAAAGGAGTATTTAAAGTTATGAATTATCCTATAGTTTTTTACCCAAAAGTGGTAATGCAGTTCTGCTATCAATATCCTTTGCCAGAGGCAAGTTCTAGTTGTGCCACCTCATCCCAACTTCAAGAAACTCAACAATTCGGTCAACCTGTTGTTTTGCTGACTCCGCCTCAACCACCTGTGGTGTTACCTGTCAAGTTGCTGTGGTTAATTTGGGTGTTTTGGCTCTATGGTGCGATCGTACTTCCGCTGTTAGCTATTTCTTGGGGTTGGCTGTGGTGGGAAATGCTGTTGGTAGTAGCTGCTTATTCATGTTTAATTGCGGCTGCTTATAGTTATGTGTTTGGTTGCCGTCAAAAACTGCTATCCAGGTATAAACAGCAAATTCTTGAGTACAATCAACAAAATATATTAGTCCATCAAGATTTATCATCGAATAAACAGCAAGAATTTTCTAGTTTTAAGGTGGAAAAAGAAGGGTTGCAGACAGGTTTAAAAAGCGCAAAACTTGAGTTAGATTCCAGAAATCGATTGCTCAAGGATTTGATGTCACTTCGCGTTAGTCCTAATGGCACATCTCAAGCTCGGCAAGGAGTGAGTGAACAACGCTTTTTGCAATACTTACAGCAATATTTCGAGGAAGTTGTCCAAGCAGCAGAGTTTAAAATTCCGTTATCTCAGAGGAGCTATTCAGCAGATTTTACTGTAATTCACACTCCATCTGGACTCGGAATTGATGTCGAGATTGATGAACCTTATGCTGGCAAATCTAAGAAGCCCACTCACTGCTGCGATGCTGACAGGGATATGCGCCGCAATCAATTATTCTTAGAGTGGAATTGGATTGTGGTTAGGTTTACTGAAAAGCAGGTGGTTCAGGCTCCTTTGAGCTGTTGCAAGTTCTTGGCGATTGCGATCGCCTTTGTAACGGGCGATCGCTCTTATTTAAAGCAACTGGAAACTGAGCCCGATTTGCTAAGCGTCAAACCTTGGACAACAAGAGAGGCAAGGGCTATGGCTAAAAGCAACTATCGCCTTACTTATTTATCTGGATTTGGCGTCGGTTCTGCTTGCAATCTGGTTTCAAAGTTTTGATACGAGCGCACGCAATATCCGACTTATTGACTGCAATAAATGTTTATAATTAATACAAAGGAGATAAAATAGATATGCTGTCATTTGAAGAGGGCTTCATTGAAAGTCAACAGCTCAACCAAAGACTTCTGCAAACAATTCGTTTGCTTGGAGAATACAAGGGAAAGCAGGAGTTATTCAAACAACAAGCTTCACAAGTTTTAGGCACTTTGCGCCAAGCTGCGGTTATTCAGAGTACCGAATCTTCTAACCGCATTGAAGGCATTACTGTGCCACTAGAACGGATTAAGAAATTAGTAACAGAAAAAACAACGCCGCGCGATCGTTCAGAACAAGAAATTGCGGGTTATCGGGACGTGCTAACTACAATTCACACCAGTCATACCCACATTCCTTTCAAGGCCTGGATGAAGGCTAGTAGCAGCTTTTAAGCTGCCAGTCATCCGTTGAGTTCTTGTTTTTGTCATTGTATCTACAAAATGCTATAATACTTTGTAGAGATAGACAAGAAGCATGCTAAATCTCAGTTACGAGTACAAACTAAAGCCGACAGACAAGCAGATTTCGGAAATCGAACGAACTCTGGTAATTTGTCGTAAGGTTTGGAACTACGCATTGAGAGAGCGCAAAGACTGGATTAACTCTCGTAAATGTCCGATTAATGCTTGCTCGATCGCTTTGGAGTACATTGTTCCTGCGGATGCTCCCTACCCGAATTATTATGTTCAGGCGGCGGGGCTGACCAAAGCCAAAGAGTTGTTTCCCTCACTCAAAACGGTTAACGCTCAAATGCTTCAACAGGTGTTAAGAAAGCTGGAAACAGCCTTCCTAGACATGAAGCGCAAGGGAATGGGATTTCCTAGATTTAAGAATAAATACCGAATGCGGTCGTTTGTATTCCCTCAAATGCTTAAAAATTGCCTTCAAGGAAATAGTATTAAACTCCCACAGTTAGGCATTGTTGAATTCATTAAATCAAGAGAAATTCCTAATGGGTTTGTAGTCAAGCAAGCTCGAATTGTGCGGAAGGCTAGTGGATATTTCGTTATACTTTCATTAGAATGTGATGTTAATGTTCCTCAACTCGTTGCACATGGATTACCCGTTGGCATAGATCTCGGTTTAGACCAATTTTTAGCAACTTCAGAAGGAAAGTTAGTTAAACGTCCTAAGTTTTTAGCAGTCGAACATCGCAAGCTTAAATTGCTGCAACGTCGGCTTAAAAACAAAAAGAAAGGATCTAGTAACCGTCATAAGTTGAATCGAAAAATTGCTAGGCTGCATCAGCGTGTAACCGATACCAGAAAAGATTGGCAGTTCAAATTAGCTCATGACCTAGCTAAAGATGCGGGGATGATATTTGTTGAAGATATCGATTTTCGAGTCTGGGCAAAAGGTATGTTTTGCAAACACACCTTAGACGCTGGTTTTGGACAATTCATTTCAATTCTGTCATGGGTATGCTGGAAACAGGGAGTACATTTCGAGAAAGTAAACAAGGATTACACTTCTCAAGTCTGCCCTAACTGCGATCGTCATACTGGCAAGAAAGCTCTCGATAACCGAGTGCATAATTGCCCTGAGTGTGGGTATACGACACATCGAGATGTAGCAGCGGCTCAAGTTATTCGTAATCGCGGATTGTCGGCGGAGGGACGCTTCGTAGACATTAAAGAAATTGCCTGTGGAGGCGGTCTGACGGGGACTGGGAACAGTCTAGTTAAGAGCCAAAGAGACAGGAAGAAGAAAGCATGAAGGCACGGCTTCAGCCAGCCGGAATGCAACCTTTGAGAATCCCCCACATTCATGCCGGGGAGTCCGTCAATACGATACGCTTTACCAATCTTCCCAAGGATGGCATGAAGGGCAGCATAACTTATTACCTTGGTGGGAGTATTTCTTGGGAGTCATGCTGCTATCAGCTTATCGGGAGTTTGAGCAGCGGGTGGGATATGTTACTTCTGCAAAAGGAACTAAAACGGCGATCGTATTGGATGTGATTAACAATTTGCCTCAAGAATTCTCTATTAGGGAATTGCAGGAACGGTGTCCGACAGTGCGAATTGATTTGATTCGCCGTCTATTGCGGCAGGAAAGGGATGCTGGGCGTTTGGAATGTCGGGGACGAGGAGTTGAGGCGCATTGGCGAAAGCAATAGATACAGGAATTACACACAAGCAACTGGGTGTTAAGTTCAAGTACGAAATCTAACACCCAGTTCTAACTATTTATGCAAGCTAATGAAAGCAGTGTAGACCGGAAAATTAGCTTCTTGGTAATGGGAAAAAGGTAATCGGTCAATCGGTCAATCGGTCAATTGTATCTGACAATGTTTGAAAACTGTTATATTTCCTCCTATTGGAATTGCATTTCCTACAAAAAAGCTGATTTGTCCTTTCAATTTTTGCACAGAGGGCAAAAACGTTTGTGGTTTTTTTGCCTTTTGATTCTCCTCTCAAAACTTTTGTCTGCAACCCAGCATTCTGCCAAGACAAAGTTTATTCCGCGTTCTCGGGCAGCGGCGCAAAATTTAGCACCTCTGCCTTTTTTATGTTTCCAAAGCCTCTCGTCCAAATCTTTTGTCCAGCCGACGTAGTGTTGCGCCGGACGACTCGAACATATCGGCTTATCAAAGTGCAGGAGATACACGTATCCTGCCATTTTGTTTGCCATTTTTGAATGTGGTTTTAATGTTTGCTATTGGCTGCCGGAGAAACAAACTTGTCTCTCCGGCATAATTGAATTACCAGTCGATTTTTAGCTCGCAGTTTTTGTTGCTGCCGTTGCTGCTACCATTGCTGCTACCATTGTTGGTGTCGTTGTGGCTACGGTTGCTGCTTTCGAGAGGGAATTGGAAGTTTAAGGCCAGCAGCTCTTGCTCGATAATTGACTTTCTGTCTAGGACTTTTTTATCTCTCAAAAGTCGCAGAGCGTGGATTATTTTATCGAGCGTTTGATAGCTTGTTTGTTGAAAATTCAATACAAGTGTTGTTTCCCTGCCCATGATGTACAGTTCGTTTTCGGTTTGGTGGACGAAGGTTAAATTATTGAAATTGTAGGTGTTGGTTTGCGATACTTCCATTTTTTATCTCCGATACTTTATTTTTTGGCGCGACAGCGCTCATTTTTTTGTACTAACTTTTAGGAAAAAACGTATAAATATTTTTTTTTCAAGGTCGGCTCACAAAAAACAATGAGCCAGCGCCCTCTCAATTTTCTTAGCAAATCCAGGAAAAATAGTTGATAAATTTATTCACCAAATTGTAATACTTAGTGGTAGCACTATCAGTAATTTAGGTCGTAAGCTGAAAGTTTGTTAAGTAGCGTTTTTATTAAACACTACTCACTTTTTCAGGGAACCATAACTAATCCAGTTCGATGTCTTGGATGCGCTGTTTATAAGGTTGGTTATTTGGTTGAATATTTTGCTGTTCTTGCTCAATTAATTGTATCCAAATATCATTCCAACTTGACTGTGGATTAACAAGTTCTGCATTCGGTAGCAGCGCACTCGCATTTCGAGCGAGCTGAGAATTTTCGGCGATCGCTATAATAACGCTATCGAGTTCTTGTAAGAATTCTATAGGCAGTTGTGAAGCTCGTTCAATTCCTAAGTAAAGTGTCGCTGGTGCTGTTGTAGAGTTTTCCTGTTCAATAAGTAAAATTGAAAGGGCTTCTATTGGGTTACAAGCAATCACAGCTCGCTCAATTTCTCCAGTAGTGGCTACCCAGAAAGCAGCTTCAGATGACAGGGGATGGGTTGTACTAAAGTTGCCTCTTTCATCTAGAACAAAAGCGAACCGGGCTTCCCCGTCAAGCGTCCGTCCTGTAAATACAGCCTTTTCAGAGGCGGCATACAGCCAAGAATGAGAGTGCAATAAATTAAGCAATTCTAAAGGTAAACTGTACTCGACTGCTAGATGCGAGCGCACTTTTTGCCACTGAGTTTCATTCCTTTCAGGCAGGATTGATAATTGTAACTCTAACTCATTTGCTGTTGCAGGAGTAGCAGGTGCGGTTGTTTCTAGCTCAGATTGTGACAACTCTAACTCATTTGCTGTTGCAGGAATTGCAGGTGCGGTTGTTTCTAACTCGGATTGTGACGACTCTAACTCATTTTCCTCTGTCTCACTGGGGGCGATAGCTAAGTGTTGTGGCTGCATTAAAGCCTCAATTAGGGCGATATCTCGTCCTTGGTCATAGCTAACATTTCGATACTTCTGCAATCCAGAAAAAGTGTAGGCTTTACCCAACTGAGTGCCACTCAAAGCGACTCCATCTATTTTGTAAGAAATGCCTTGACTTAGTTCACTTTGAGTTGTTTTTACTTGCACCTCTACGGCTTGTTGCTGCAACCGCTCAACGAATTCTGGCATACTTGGGTTGTCTTGGGTAACTTCATCAATTAGGTCTTGCAATTGCACCCTGACGCTCTTGTTTCCCTTGTTTTTTAATTGCCTGTGTTCTCCTGTAGTCTGAGCTCGCTTGTCTGTTTCCCAACTGGGTGTAACAGTTTCCAGGTTGTAGTTCCGTTCGAGCTGGCGAATAGTTTCTTGGCTTTTGTAATAATCCCAGCTATCGTCAACAACACCCCCATCTAGGCAAATGCGACTGGCGACGATGTGGATGTGGTCGTGTTCTGTATCGCTGTGCTTGACAACTGCGTATTGGTTGTTGTCAAATTCCATCGCTTTCATGTAGTTGGCTGCGATCGCCAGCCAGCGTCGGTCATTTTCTTCAGAATCTTCTAGTTTTTCGGTGCTATCGACAGATAAAGTGGCGTGAAAAACTGCTACTTTCAGGTTAGGTCTTAGTTGTCGGGCGATGCCAAATTCAGCAGCCAGTTCTTCAGGAGTTTGTCCGCACATAGTACCGCCAATTAGAGTGGCGTCTTTTTTGCCCAGCACGTAGTTCAGACAGCCTCGAAAGCCTGTACCTTTGATTTGTTTGCCAATCATAACCGTTTCGCAGTAGGTTTATTGCATCGATTGCTCAGGCTTGTTAAAAATTAGCGGACTGTAGATTTGGCGAGGTTTGCAACTATTGTTTTAATTGCCTTCCCGTTTTCTCGAATGACTTGCTGTACGCTTTTTAAGAGTCCTGTATTGACAACAACGGGTTCTCCCAATGCCACAGCACTATTGCAAGCTTTAGCCATCTGATTGAGGTTGTTTCCTGCAATTCTCAATTGGGTATCAATCTTGCATAACACTTGATAGGCTTTTAAGTCAAATGCAGCTAGAGGGCGCGGCATGGCTCTCCTCAAAGCTGCACGGCGCATGAAGTCGCTCATGCTCAAATTGACTTGCTCTGCTCTTGCTTTAATTTGATTGTAGTCAGAGTCAGACAATCTCAGTTCCAGCCGACTCGAAAGTCTCTGGTTTTGCTGCTGTTGAGGAAATTTATTGAGCTTCATAGTCATAAAAATAGTTGAGTTTATCTCATTTTATAAATCTATAACTACTTTCAAATTCACCCCAAAAGAGCAAACTAGGGGCGTAAAGTGACCCCCGCCATTTGAGGATAACTGGTTGCGAGCGCTACTCAATAACTGACAATCTATCCATTTGCTTTTTAAAGTGTTTGCTCGACAGGCGAGAGCGTTGTCAGCTCCTTTCTCCCTCTCATTTCTTATAGCTGTATAATATTCAGCTTGATGTGTATTACAGTTAGCTACATTTGTCATTAAAGCTTAAGAAAGTCTTAAACCTGACCAGGCGGCTAGGATTCCGCATTCATGAGGTGCATTGTTTTTATTTAAAAGTAATAAATAAAGCTTTGTACGGACAAAACCATTGCTTGCTACCGAGAGAGAACAGCCAAAAGCAGCCTCAACAAGCAAAGGCACGAACAGCACAAAAAAGCAGCAATTTGACCGAAAAAGTCAGGCATTTGCAGGATATTTACAGGCAAGTGCAGGTAAAGTGCACCCCCTGCAAATACCTGCACTTGCCTGACTTTATACTGCAAATCTCTGACTTTATACTGCAAATGCCTGACTTTAGCTGACGCAACAATTAGCTAATTTTTTAGCGTTTTTAACAACAAGTGGGTTGATTTAATAGTCAAGTTGTGGCATCGGAATTGAATAAAAAATCAAGTTGAGCAAGTGTGAGAAAATTGGCAACACAGTAGCCGTTATCTAAATTGAATAAAAAATCAAGTTGAGCAAGTGCGAAAAATTTGGCAGCGTAGCAGCCGTTATGTCAGCCTTGGCAGTTGCATAAATTGCTGTTGTCGGGCCCGCGCTTTGCAATCGGCTAAACTGTTGGTATGAAGGCAGGTTAAGAGCAGACCATCTAAAGTGTCTTAAGAGCGAGAGCGTCTGTGATCGTTGCAACGCCGATCAAGTAAATCAAATTTCCCCGCCTATCCATTTATAGAAATAGTAATTTCTTATTCCCTATCGATTTACCGGGGAATCAAGCCGGAGCAATCAGGCTGCCCAACAAGCCGATCACTCCTGGTTTCTCCGTGGTCAGCAAGGAAAAATCAAAGAGCGGCAGACCTAGGAAAACTTTCGGCAATATGCGTTTTTGTGAGCTCGCCCCTCACCTTTTAGCTGTTTGAACTGGGCAAATTCCACCTTGCTGACGATCGCCAAAACATCGGTGGATGCAAGAAAAGCCCGCGTCGATTGCCGCCACAAAATCCTCCTCAATAGCTGAAGCTACGGCGCGAGATTGGTAGCCGCTCGCCTGTTTAATTGTAGGAGCTCCGTCGTGGGCGATCGAGCTGTCGCTCAAGCCGATCACTACCCAGATGTGACGGGAGGAATTGATGCCAGTGCTGCTACGAAGTTGTCACAACAGCAGGAGCAATGTGAGCAATCGGCACAGTCGAAGAGCGGGTAACAATCAAGCTACTTGACACCTAGGATTCCCCATTCATAAGGGTGCATCGTTTTTATTTAAAATTAGTAAATAAGGTTTTGTACGGACAAAAACATTGCTTGCTACCGATAGAGAACAGTCATAACCTGCCTCAACAGGCAAATGTACGCTCGACACAAAAAAGCAGTAATTTGACCGAAAAAGTCAGGCATTTGCAGGATATTTACAGGCAAGTGCAGGTAAAGTGCACCCCCTGCAAATACCTGCACTTGCCTGACTTTATACTGCAAATCCCTGACTTTATACTGCAAATCCCTGACTTTAGCTGACGCAACAATTAGCTAATTTTTTAGCGTTTTTAACAAAATCCGAATTGATTTAATAGTCAAGTTCCGGCATCGGAATTGAATTAAAAATCAAGTTGAGCAAGTGCGAGAAAATTGGCAGGCAGCTAAAATTTTAGAAGCGATTTTGTAGCATAGCAGCCGTTATGCAAGCAATAAAGTTGAGGCTGGCCTGTCTGGTTTTTGGGCTCCGTTGAGGCTGAAAACGAGTGTAAGGCTGACCTCGATAATAAGGCAAAATGTTGTTGTCTGGCTAACCTGACAATCAATCGACTAAAATGTTGTTGTCTCGCAGAGCTTGACAGTCGGGTAAAAATTTACCCCCTGGCCACGAGAGTCCTTGGTTTTTTAGGGAGGGACGGCGATAGCCGGATGCAGTGCAAGGTTTGCTAGATTGAGAATCCACAATTCTTGTGCGGGAAAGCCAAATTTAGCTGCATCAAGATTGGGAATGCTGCCTGACGAACTCTACTGATAAACCCAGGGCTTATCCCACTTGCTCTGCATTCAATCCCATTCCCAACAGCCGAGGAATTATCAAAAAGTGCTTGTTGGGTTCTAGAGGCTCGTTCTGCACCTGTCAGCAGCAAATTGCCCTCGGTGTCCCACCACCGCAGCCATAGCATTGTCTGGTTTTGCTAGCTGTCCTGCAACAGTCCTACACAGTTCCCTGAAGTTGTAGGAACCTGAGCTCGATAGATTATGCAACATCCGACTTTTCCGACTTTACGATCCGACTTTTCCGACTTACAAAGGCAGGGGAGAGGAAATATTATAGAGATAAGATGCGTCTCAAAAGCTGTGGAAGCAATTAATAGACTTTCATAACTTTTGAACGATACAGTTATCATCAAGGTTTAACGCTACAAAAGGGGGTTCTACTTAATTACTGACATATTGTTCTGAGTGTGCGCGATAATCGCACCTATCAGTAAAATTACGGCTATTTTTTAGCTCGTGATTTACAGAATAGTGCGTACATCATTGTTAGATCAGTAAATCCCTATGGACGAATGATATAAGGATGTATAAATTATCTCAAGAACTATTTGCTCTCGAAGTGAATGTAAATGGGGGCATTTCTTCTCAACCTTTTTCTACGTTACTCAGGCCCAAACAAGGAAATGTTGAATTTTTACCTTGCATGAGCTTTTGTTTACAGAAATTTTATTGATTTCCCTTGACAAGCATCTATCCAAAGACTTATATTAAATATATCTAAAGATAGATGACAAATAAATAAGCTGATGAGTACGGCTGGCAAAAAGATTAAATTGAATCTACAGGGGGTAGTGGCTCAAAAAATCAGATTATTAGTGTGATCAAGGCATTCAAGAGCGGACGTATGGGTGCAATAGTAGCCTCCGGCAAAAAAAATTTGTATCGAGCCAACTTTTTGAAAGGTGCTGAAAGATTGGGAGAACAGTGGGTGCAGTTGACTGTCTTCTAAGGGAAGGCGAGGGTTCGACTAACACAACAGCAATAGCATAATTCACCTATTGCTTAACAAAACCATCCAACAATAGCAAGGTGCCGGAATAGGCTGCGGTTGGAGCAGCATTCAGCGTTTATCCGAATCCCTGCCAATTGAACACACAAATTATCGAATTACAGGAGTATGACCATTCTTAACTACAACGAAAGCACCTACCTGCAAGAAAATCCCGACGTGGCACAAGCCGTAGCTTCAGGCATTATTCCCAACGGCTTCGAGCATTGGGTAAAGTTTGGTTTTATTGAAAAAAGAACGCCACAAATTTCCTTCAACGAGCAATTTTATCTAGATGCTAACCCCCAGGTAGCAGCAGCAGTTGCCAACGGTAGTTTCTCAAGCGGATTTGAACATTATGCGCGGTTTGGAGCGGCTGAAGGTCGAGATCCCGTTGCCAGTACCACACCCACAGGATCTCAACTTCAAGAAATCTTAAAGCGCGGGTTTGTGCGGGTTGCAGTTAACGAGGATGCACTCGGATTTAGCAACCGGGAAGCCGACGGTTCATTTAGTGGGATTGGCATTGATTTTAGTCGCGCCATTGCCACTGCTTTGTTTGGGAACCCGAATGCAGTAGAATTCGTAGTCGTCAAGGCGGGTGAAGACTTTAATAGTGTTGCCAGTGGCGCAGTGGATATCGCCGCCACCCTGCCCACTCAATCTGTGCTCCGCGATGCCAGTTTAGGAGTAGATTATTCGCCTACCGTTTTATTCGACACTCAAGCGGTATTGGTGCGTGGTAATAGTGGAATTAGTTCTGTTGAGCAGTTACCAGGAACAACCATCGGCGTATTAGCAGGAACGCGCTCTGGGCAAAATTTAATAGATGCCGCCCAACGTGCCGGAATCGCCCTCAACATCCAAACTTTTCCCTCACAAGATGCTCTGTTTGGCGCTTACGATGCGGGGCAATTGGGGGCAGTTTCGATTAATCGCGGGGTGCTGAGCAATCGCATTCCCACCTTATCCAATCCGGGAAATCAAGTCATCCTTGAGGAGAACATTTCCAAAGAGCCTTTAGCACTCATCGTGCCGGAAAATCAGTCTGAATGGGCTGATGTGGTGCGCTGGGTGGTCAACACTCCCATCCAAGCCGAATTCTTTGGCATCAACTCCCAGAATGTGAATGAATTTCTTGATGGAAATTCCGCCAGTAAGCGCTTCTTAGGCGTGGAAGGGAATTTAGGAGAATCTTTGGGACTCAAGAATGATTTTGCCTTGAAAGTTATCCAACAAATTGGTAATTACGAAGAGATTTACAATCGCAATTTCAATCCCGAAGTGCTGCCGCGCCAGCTCAATGAACTAATGTTTGTCGAGCCTGGGGGACTGCTTTATTATCCACCATTTTCGGGGACTGACGAATTAAGTGTACCCTTGGTAAATAACGACAACCGCAACGTTTTACAGGAAGTTTTAGACCGGGGGTTCGTGCGCGTTGGGGTGAGAAATGATGCACCCGGACTGGGTTTTGCTGACCCCAACGGCAATTTAACCGGATTTGATGTGGATTTGGGTCGGGGACTAGCAGCTTCCCTATTTGGCGACCCCAACGCAGTGGAATTCGTAATTCAGAAAACGGGTGCTCAGCGCTTCAGCGATGTCGCCAATGGCATCGTTGATGTAACTAGCCGCAACGCTACACATAACCTCAAGCGGGATGCTTTGCTGGGGGTAGATTTTGCCCCCATTAATACTTACGATGCTCAATTTGTGGTAACACCAACCGCCAGCGGAATTACCTCTTTTGAACAGCTTGCAGGTCGCCGAATTGGCGTGAGTGCAAATACTACTTCTGAGGCAACTCTGCGAGAAAAACTGAGTGCTTCGGGCATTAATGCGGAAATCGTAGCCTTAGATAGCTTCCAGACCCTATTTGATAGTTATATCAAGGGCGAATTGGATGCGATCACCGGCGATGGAGGTCTGATTATCTCTCGTCTTCTCACCTTACCCCCAGAGCAGCGAGACCAGCATCAGCCCTTTCCAGAAGTTCTGGGAGAGGAGCCTTTAGCAATGGTGGTGGACGAGAATCAATCCCAGTGGAAGGATGTGGTTTCTGGAGTTACTTATTCTCTTTATGAAGCGTTAGAACTGGGTTTAACTTCTGAAAATGTGCGCCAGGAAATCAATAGTTCAGATCCAGTTGTCCGCCGCTTTTTGGGAGTGGAAGGAAATGTGGGTGAAAGTCTGGGTTTGTCGAATAATTTTGCTTTGAATGCGATTTCCGCAGTGGGGAACTATAACGAGATGAGCGCTCGCAACTTCCCAGGTATTCCTGTTAGCCCTTTGCAAGCGCCTTATACCGAGGGCGGTTTCTTATTCTCGGTTCCTTTTGCTTGATTAGGGGTTAGGCATAGGTTTTCCCGTTTAGCTTTCCCAAGACTTACGCATTTACACACTCGGTTAGGGGCAAGCCAACGGATTGCCCCTACAAAATTGCCCTCAATGTCACGCTAGTTCCCGCAACTATATTATTTGTAATTAAACTTAGACACATGGTAGCTCCTTTAAATAAATCAGAAATTTCAGCATTTAATCCAGAACAGCAACTTAGAAGCAAAGAAAGTTTAACAGACGCCGAACGACATAAGTTATTAGTCGAGTGGAATAACACTACAAGAGAATATCCTCACGATCGCTGCATTCATCAGTTATTTGAGGAACAGGTAAAACGGACACCTGACGCTGTGGCGGTGGTCTTTGAAGAACAGCAATTGACGTACCTCGAATTGAACGCAAGGGCAAACCAACTGGCACATTACCTGCAAGGGCTGGGTGTAGGGCCAGAAGTATTGGTGGGAATTTGTGTCGAACGTTCCATCGAGATGATAGTAGGACTGCTGGGTGTTCTCAAGGCAGGTGGTGCCTACATTCCGCTCGACCCAGCTTATCCCTTGGAACGGTTGGGCTTCATGCTGGAAGATTCTTCTGTACCAGTGTTGCTCACTCAGTCGAAGCTAATCGAAAAACTTCCCCCACATTCTGCACGTGTTGTCTACTTGGACAAAGACTGGGAAGAAATTGTCCAACCAAGTAAGGAAAACCCTAGCAGCAACGTCACCTCCTATAACCTAGCCTACGTCATCTACACGTCAGGGTCTACAGGCAAGCCCAAGGGCGTCTTAGTAGCGCACAAGGGGCTGTGCAACCTAGCCATATCCACAATTCAGCTATTTGATGTGCAGCCAAAGAACCGTATTCTTCAGTTCGCCTCTTTTAGCTTTGATGTCTCAGTTGGGGAAGTTGTCATGGCTCTGGTGTCGGGAGCGACACTGGTACTGGCTTCGCTGGACTCATTAATGCTGGGACCTGCTTTGATTGGGTTGTTGCGCGACAAAGCCATTACGACTGTTGCCCTACCACCGACTGTTTTGGCGCTTCTGCCTCCCGAAGACCTTCCGACATTGCAGACAGTGATTGCCACTGGGGAAGCTTGTAACAGCAACCTTGTAGCACGTTGGGCATCAGGTCGTCAGTTCTTCAATGCTTATGGGCCAACAGAAGCCACTATCTGGGCTACCCTCACCCTGTGCACTGATGGAAGTCAAAAGCCCTCTATCGGGCGGCCGATCGCTAACACCAACATTTATATTCTCGACACTGAGAACAAACCCGTCCCCATTGGAGTAGCAGGAGAACTCCATATCGGGGGTGTTGGTTTAGCCCGAGGATATCTCAACCGTCCTGATTTAACCGAGCAAAAGTTCATTCCTAATCCATTTAGCCACGAACCAAATTCTCGCCTATACAAAACTGGAGATTTAGTTCGTTATCTCCCAAATGGCAACATCGAATTTATTGGTCGCATCGACAACCAAGTAAAAATCCGAGGTTTCCGCATCGAACTCGGCGAAATTGAGGCTGTGTTGTCTCAACACCCAGCAGTTTTAGAAACTGCGATAGTGGCGCGACAAGATGTTGCAGATCGCAAATATCTAGCAGCCTACATTGTCCCTAGGGATGCCAGGGCGATTTCTCGCAGTGACTGGCGCGGTTTTCTCAAAGATAAACTACCCGATTACATGATTCCAGGAGTGTTCGTTATGTTAGATGCCCTGCCATTAACACCGAATGGCAAGGTAAATCGTCAGGTGCTACATGAATATGGTGAAACGAGGGAGCTAAAGCCATTAGAAACTAATATATCTAATCAAAAAATGGATATTACTTCCTCTATTAAGCACAGAGATACTGGATTACAAACTACATCCTCCGACAGTATTAGCTCAACATTACGTTCTTTTGTAGCGAAGTTGCTACAAATAAAGAGCGAGGAAATAGATGATAATACCACTTTTTTAGAACTGGGTACTGATTCACTCCTTCTTTTAGAAATAATGCAAAGCATTAAAAGCAATTTTGGAGTCAATGTGGAAGTTCAACAGTTTTTTGAAGAATTAGAAACTATTGAGACTCTAGCTAATTATATCGATAGGAATTTCTCCGAAGAATCGGAATCATCAACTTGCTCAAATCCCGAATTAAAGTCGCTTGATACAGTTAAAACATCCACTTTTCAATCCAGTAAACCGCCCCAAAAACTAGCTCAAGCCAAAACATTTAATGCAGCAGTAGCCGTCCCCCAATATAAAGCAATGAAAAAACCAAATGAAAATGTAGAATCTGAGCCCAGTGTAGAAAGAATTATCGCGCAACAGCTTCAATTAATGTCTCAACAGCTTGAACTTTTACGTAACGATAAGCCACACAAGGATTTTAAGTCTTTAGAAAAAAGAACAGTCACTGAATTCGCCTCCCCCAAGTCATTCGATCGCTCCGCCACAGTTACTAACCCATCTCCCGTGTGTTCTTACAATGAATGGGATCCACTTGAGGAAGTTATTGTTGGCATCGTCGATGGGGCAATGGTTCCCTCGTGGCATACCATTCATCGCGCTACCGTGCTTCCTGGTCAGGAGAAACAAATGGAGAGCTTAGCCAAGCGGACGGAGAAACAGCCGCTCCCCTACCCAGAGTGGCTCGTTCAGGCTGCTACCAAGTGTGTCGATGGATTTGCTCATATTCTTGAATCCGAAGGAGTTATTGTCCGTCGCCCAGATATTGTTGATTACTCGGCCTCTTTCCGCACACCAGATTGGGAAGTCATGAATGGCTTTTGTTCAGCAAATCCCCGCGACGTTTTCTTGGTAATTGGGAATGAAATTATTGAAGCTCCAATGGCCGATCGCAGTCGTTATTTCGAGTCGTGGGCTTATCGCTCCCTACTAAAAGAATACTTAAAGGGAGGAGCTAAGTGGGTTGCGGCTCCCAAACCACAGCTACTTGATTCACAATACGACCCAGATTACAAAACTCCTGCTCCAGGTGAGGAAAGGCGCTTTGTAATCACTGAGTTTGAGCCAACTTTTGATGCCGCAGACTTTGTACGCTTTGGACGAGATATTTTTGTCCAGAAGAGTCACGTTACTAACAGTCTTGGGATTGAATGGGTGCGGCGGCACCTGGGTGATGAATATCGAGTTCACGAGCTTCAGTCACTCTGCCCCCAAGCCTTGCATATTGACACTACCCTAGTTCCCCTCGCTCCAGGAAAAGTGTTAGTAAACCCCCTGTTCATAGATGTTGACAACCTGCCTGACTACTTCAAATCTTGGGATATCCTGCTCGCACCTAAACCGAACCGAACGCCGATGACACTGTATGACACAAAAGTGATCAGTCAGTGGGTCAATATGAACGTACTTAGTCTCGATGAAGAGCGAGTAATCGTCGAAAAATCACAGGAATCTACGATTCAAGCATTAAAAGACTGGGGGTTTAAACCGATTCCTTGTGAATTTGAAAGTTACTATCCTTTCATGGGTTCTTTCCATTGCGCGACGCTGGATGTTCGCCGACGTGGCGAACTCCGTTCATATGAGATGGAGGAGGGCGCACTATGAACCTCAATCAATTTTTAGCTGAACTTGCCGAACGCGGTGTCAAATTGTGGCTAGAGGGTGATACGTTGCGTTTTCGCGCTCCCAAGGGGGTAATGACATCAGAAGATCGGGATTTTCTGGTATTAAATAAAGCAAAAATTATCTCGTTGCTATCCCAGAATAAGACAAGTGCGAACGATACTGACCGAACAATTGTACCCCTCTCAGAAAAAAGGGACATACCTCTATCTTTTCCCCAAGAACAACTGTGGTTTTTGAACCAGTTAGATCCAAATAACGTTTCTTACAACGAACTATTTGCTTTACGATTCTTGGGCGTACTAAACATCGTTAGGCTAGAGCAAAGCCTGAACAAAATCGTTGATCGCCACGCAGCTTTACGAACAAACTTTACGACGGTTAACGGGCAGCCAGTTCAGGTTATTGCTGAAAGCTTGATTTTGACAGTGCCAGTTATAGACTTAAGCAATCTACATGCTAGTGACAGAGAAACAGAAGTCCAACAATTAGCAACGGAACAAGCCCAAAAGCCCTTTGACTTAGTTAGTGAACCCTTAATCCAAGCGACTGTACTTAAGCTAACAGACATAGAATATATATTCTTGCTGAGAACTCACCACATTGTCTGGGATGGTTGGTCATTAGGTGTTATGTGGCGGGAGTTAGCAGCTTTCTACAATGACTTATCCCAAGAATTACCTCCACTCCCGGCTGAGTATCCAGACTTTGCAGTTTGGCAGAGGCAATACTTGACAGGTGAGGTATTAGATTCCCTACAAACTTATTGGAAAGAACAACTATTAGATGCCCCACCTCTATTAGAACTGCCCACTGACCGAGCGCGAGGAGTTACACAAACTTTTCGAGGAAAACATTATAGATTTGTCATTCCAAAGCCTCTCACCGAAGCTCTGCTCGATTTAAGTCGGCGGCAAAAAGTGACTATTTTTATGACGCTCTTAACGGCGTTTCAAACATTACTTTACCGTTATACAGGGCAAGATGATATTGTAGTCGGTTCGCCCATTGCGAATCGCGATCGCGCCGAATTTAAGGATTTGATTGGATATTTTGTTAATACGCTAGTATTACGCACTTGTTTGGCAGGAAACCCAAGCTTTGAGGATTTACTCTCTAGGGTGCGAAAAGTAACGCTCGGAGCTTATGGTCATCGAGAACTACCGTTTGAGAAATTAGTAGAGATATTGCAGCCAGAACGCTCTTTGAGTTACACACCACTGTTCCAGGTGATGTTCATGCTGCTCGATGAATTACCTGAAATCCAAATGGAAGGCTTAAGGGTAAGTCCATTAGCAGTAGAAACTGGCATGGCGCGGGTTGATTTGGTTTTGTCTATAGAGAAGACTGCATCGGGACTTATCGGGGAGTGGGAATACAATATCGACTTGTTTGATGATGTCACGATCGCTCAAATGACAGATCATTTCCAAACCTTGCTAGAAGCGATCACAGCCAATCCAAAACAGAAGCTTTCTGAATTGCCCCTGCTGACAGAAATCGAGCGACACCAGCTATTAGTCGAATGGAATAACACAGAAGCTGAGTATCCCCAGGATAAGTGCATTCATCAATTATTTGAAGAACAGGTTGAGAATTCGCCTGACGCTGTGGCAGTAATGTTTGAAGGGGAACAACTGACTTATCGAGAGTTGAATGCAAAAGCGAATCAGTTGGCACACTACTTGCGCTCTCGCGGAGTTGGGACAGAAGTTTTAGTGGGCATTTGTGTCGAACGTTCTCTTGATGCCATTGTGGGAATACTAGGCATTCTCAAAGCTGGCGGTGCTTACGTCCCCATAGACCCCGCCTACCCGGTTGAGCGCATCGCCTATATGCTCGATGATTCGCAGCTACCAGTTCTATTGACTCAGAAACAACTGGTCGCCTCGTTACCAGAACATCAAGCACGGGTAGTCTGCTTAGATTCTGATTGGGAAGAAATCTCTACTGAAAGTGAACTTTCTCCCTTCACTAACGTGACACCAGAAAACTTAGCTTATGTCATTTATACCTCTGGCTCAACCGGAAAGCCCAAAGGGGTTTTAATTCCCCATTCAGGACTGTTAAATCTAGTTTTTTGGCACCAACACGCTTTTGAAATAACATCGTCAGATCGAGCTACTCAGCTAGCTGGAACTGCATTTGATGCTTCCGTCTGGGAAGTATGGCCTTATTTAGCATCGGGAGCAAGTATTTATTTAGTTAAGCCAGAGATTCTTCTCTCTCCAGAAAAGCTCCGCGACTGGGTAGTTGAGAAAAAAATAACAATTACTTTTGTCCCTACCCCAATAGCAGAAAAGCTGTTGTCTCTGCAATGGCGCTGTGACGGAGCTTTACGAATTATGCTGACAGGTGGAGATAAGCTTCATCAGTATCCATCAGCTTCAATTCCTTTCAAGGTAGTCAATAACTACGGGCCAACTGAGAACACTGTGGTCACGACTTCTGGATTAGTGACCTGCGGTAGCACAGATAATACATTGCCTCATATTGGTCGTCCGATTGATAATACTCAAGTTTATATTCTCGATTACTACCTCCAACCCGTTCCCATTGGAGTTCCTGGAGAACTACACATTGCCAGTGCCGGCTTAGCGCGAGGCTATCTAAACCGGCCTGATTTAACCGCTGAAAAATTTATTGCCAATCCATTTAGTAACGAACCTAATAGCCGACTCTATAAAACCGGCGACTTAGCGCGTTATCTCCCAGATGGCAACATCGAATACCTCGGTCGTATCGATAATCAGGTAAAAGTTCGCGGTTTCCGCATCGAACTGGGCGAGATTGAGGCAGCGATCGCCCAGCATCCAGCTATCAGAGAAACTGTAGTTATAGTCAGAGAAAACGCTACAGACGATAAGCAATTAGTTGCCTATGTTGTCCCATATCAGGAACCAGCACCTGCAATTAGCGACTTGCGCCATTTCCTTAAACAACAATTGCCTGATTACATGATACCGAATGCTTTTGTAGTGCTGGAGACACTACCACTGACCCCCAATGGTAAAGTAGACCGCAAATCATTGCCACCACCAGATATCAATAGTTTAATTCACAAACCCGATTTTGTAGCTCCTGGGACTCCTACAGAAAAATTGATAGCATCCATTTTGGCTCAGGTCTTGGAAGTAGAAAAAGTGGGGATAAATGATAACTTCTTTGAATTAGGGGGGCATTCTTTACTAGCCACTCAACTCATCGCACAAGTGAAGGAAAATTTTTTAATCGACGTTCCATTATCTAAGTTTTTTGAAGCTCCAACTATAGCGTGCCTTTCTAGCTACGTTGAAGCAATTTCTTGGGCAAAAGAAAGTCTAGAAGCCAGCAACATCACAATCAATAACAAAGAAGAGGAAGTGGAATTCTAATGAATACGATTGAGTTTGTTAATCACCTCCGAAAGTTAAATATTAAGCTGTTTCTGGAAGGCAATCGCCTACGTTGCAAGGCTCCTGAAGGGATTATTACGCCTGCTCTTAAGGCAGAAATTAGCGAGCGCAAAGCTGAGATTATCTCATTTTTGCAACAAGCGAATCTTCAAAGCAATACCACTGCGATCGCTCCCGTATCCAGAACAGAAAACAATACCTTTCCTCTTTCCTTTGATCAACAGCGATTGTGGTTTCTTTATCAACTACAACCTAACAGCCCCTTTTATAACATTCCTCTGAACTTGCATTTTAGCGGTCAACTCAATATTGCTGCCTTGGAATCGAGCTTGCAATTACTCATCAATCGCCATGAAATCTTACGCACTAACTTTATTACCGTAGACGAAAAACCTACTCAATTCATAAATGCGGCTAGAGAATTTTCTTTACCAGTCGTTGATTTGCGTTCTTTGCCTGCCAGTGAACGAGATTTGGAGTGTCAGAAATTAGCTTTTATTGCAGCCAGCTATGTATTTAATCTCTCCGAAGAGCCTTTACTGCGGACACAGTTAGTTCAATTAACCTCAACTGAAAATGTTTTAGTTCTAACAATTCATCACATAATTTTTGATGGTTGGTCTATTAATAATTTTCTTCAAGAATTAACTACAATTTACTCATTTATAATTGAAGAAAGTAAACCAAATCTGACCCAAATAAATCTTCAATATGTAGATTTTGCTGTTTGGCAAAAGCAGTGGTTACAAGGAGAAGTTTTAGAATCCCAACTCTCTTACTGGCAACAGAAACTAGCTCTAATGCCAGAGTTGTTAGAATTGCCAACAGATCGTCTTCGACCTGCTCTACAGTCCTTTCGCGGAGAAACCCAATTTTTTACGATTGAGCCAGAGATTAGTGAAGCACTTGTAAATTTAAGTCAGCAGCAGGGAGTGACGCTCTTTATGTTGCTGCTAACAGCATTTAAAATATTGCTCTATCGCTACACTAATCAACCCGATATTGTAGTTGGTTCCCCAGTGGCTAATCGTCAGCACCCACAAACCCAAGGAATGCTGGGATTTTTTGTTAATAATTTGGTGCTACGTACAGATTTATCAGACAACCCTACCTTTGTTCAGTTATTACAACAAGTTAAAAAAGTTGTCCTAGAAGCTTACGATCATCAAAACTTACCATTTGAGAAGTTAGTAGAAGCACTACATCCAGAGCGAAATCTAAGTTACGCCCCCTTATTTCAAGTAGTTTTCGCTTTAGAAAATGAGCCAAAGACTACTCTTGAACTGAAAGATTTAACAATTAGCACATTTGAATCTGAAAGGAATCACACAGCTAAGTTAGATTTAGACTTATCGTTGCATAAAACCCAGCACGGTTTAACAGGAGCTTTTGAATATAGTACAGACCTCTTTGATACCACGACCATTGCTCGAATGATAGAGCATTGGCAAACTTTGTTGGCTGGTATTGTAGCGAATCCAAAACAAAGGCTATCAGATTTACCCATTTTGACAGCAATTGAGCAACACAAATTATTAGTGGAGTGGAATCAAACCCAACAAGACTATCCGAAGAATCTATGTATTCATCAATTATTTGAAGCACAAGTAGAACGAATACCAGATGCAACCGCAGTAATTTTTAAAGACGAACAGCTAACCTACCGAGAACTAAACACCAAGGCTAACCAATTAGCACACCATTTACAAGGACTGGGGGTAAAACCAGAAACACTGGTAGGTATCTGTGTCGAACGTTCCCTTGAGATGATTGTAGGAATCTTGGGCATTCTCAAAGCAGGTGGTGCTTATGTTCCGATAGACCCTGCTTATCCATCGGAGCGCATCGCCTATATGCTCGATGATTCACAACTACCAGTTCTATTGACTCAGGAAAAACTGGTTTCCTCGTTACCAGAACATCAAGCACAAATAGTCTGCTTAGATTCTGATTGGGAAAAAATCTCTACTGAAAGTGAACTTTCTCCCACTACTGGCGTGACATCAGAGAACTTGGCTTATGTCATTTATACTTCTGGCTCAACCGGAAAGCCTAAAGGAGTTCTCGTTGCTCATCGAGGATTGTGTAATCTAGCACAGGGACAAATCAAGCTGTTCGATGTGCAGCCCGATAGTCGGGTTCTCCAGTTTGCATCCATTAGCTTTGATGGTTCTATCTCAGAAATTGTCATGGCTCTTTGTGCGGGAGCAATACTTTGTTTGGGAACGCGGGAGTCACTGCAACCGGGAAACCCTTTGCTGAGGCTATTACAGGAGCAAAAGATTACCCATCTTACTCTTGTACCATCAGCACTTGCTGCTCTGCCGAGTGAGGAGTTGCCAGCGTTGGAGAATATCATCGTCGCGGGAGAGCCATGTCCTCCTTCTCTAGCCACTCAATGGGCAAAAGGACGGCGCTTCTTTAATGCTTACGGGCCAACTGAATCCACTGTCTGCGCTACAGTCGCACAATGCTTTGAAGGTATGGACGTGCTGCCGATTGGTCGTCCGATTGATAACACTCAAGTTTATATTCTTGACCCTCACAATCAACCCGTACCGATAGGCGTTCCGGGAGAACTTCACATTGCGGGTGTGGGACTTGCCAAAGGTTATCTCAACCGTCCTGAGTTGACTGATGAGAAATTTATTTCCAACCCCTTTAGCAATGAACCGGGTTCGCGCCTCTATAAAACTGGAGATTTAGCCCGTTATCTTCCAGACGGCAACATCGAATATATGTCCCGCATCGACAACCAAGTAAAAATCCGAGGTTTCCGCATCGAATTGGGCGAGGTTGAGGCAGCATTATTGCAACACCCAGCTATACGAGAAACTGTAGTTGTTGCCATTGAAAATACCACAGACACCCAACAATTAGTAGCTTATTTCGTTCGCCAAACAGAAGTATCACCCACCGTTGCTGACCTACGTCATTTCCTCAAACAGCAACTCCCCGATTACATGATACCCAGTGCTTTTGTCACACTGGAACACTTTCCCTTAACCCCAAATGGTAAAGTAGACCGTCGTGCTTTACCTGCCCCAGAAATTCGACCGGAACTCGAATTAACTTTTGTTGCACCGCGCACTCCTTTAGAAGAAATATTAGCCAACATTTGGGCGGAGGTACTAGGAATTAAACGAATAGGAATTAATGATAATTTCTTTAACTTGGGAGGACATTCCTTATTAGCGACTCAAATTATCTCTAGAATTGGCGCAAGTTTAGCTGTGGAAGTTCCGTTACGCCATTTATTTGAATCCCCTACTATTGCCTCACTAGCAGAACAGATTCAAATTTTACTAAGTAACGAAAACCCTGTACAAAGACCACTCATATTACCAGTTCAACGCACAACCGAAATCCCATTATCCTTTGCCCAAGCTAGATTGTGGTTCCTCGACCAATTGCAACCAGAAAGTGGATTCTACAACATCCCGAACATTTTACGGTTGAACGGTCAACTCAATATCAGTGCTTTAGAGGATAGTATCAATGAGATTATTCTTCGTCACGAAGCTTTACGGACTAACTTTACTACTCAAAATGGTAAACCCGTTCAAATTATTCAGGCAAACTACAAGCTGGAATTACCGATTATAGACTTAGAACCTTTATCTAAAGAAGCGAGAGAAATTGAAGCGAAAAGATTAGTTACTCAGGTGGCACATCAACCTTTTAACCTCCAACGAGAACCTTTACTAAGAAGTTCTTTGCTGAAATTAGGTGAACAAGATTATATCTTTGTATTAGTCTTCCACCATATTATTGCTGATGGCTGGTCAATTGAGATACTCGAACGAGAACTAAGTACAATTTATACAGCATTATGTAATAATCAAACTCCGAGCTTGCCAGAATTACCCATTCAATATGCTGACTTTGCTGTTTGGCAACGCAACTGGTTAACTGGTGAAGTATTCCAAACACAGCTTAACTATTGGCAGGAACAACTCAAAGGGATTCCCGCTTTATTAGAATTACCAACAGACCGACCCAGACCAGCGATTCAAACTTACCAAGGTACACACCAATCTTTTCAACTTCCTGTTGAACTAAGTGAAGCTATTATTTCACTCTGTAAACGCATGGGTGTTACCCCATTTATGTTCCTTTTAACAGCATTTCAAACGTTGCTTTATCGCTTATCAGGTCAAGATGATATTGTAGTAGGTACGCCAGTAGCTAATCGTCATTATCGAGAAACAGAAAAGCTAATCGGATTTTTCGTCAATACTGTAGCTCTGAGAACTACTAATTTATCCTTAAATCCCAGCTTTGAAGAGTTAGTACGTCAAGTCAGGGAAGTGACATTGGGAGCATACGCTCATCAAGATATGCCTTTTGAGGAATTAGTAGAAGCATTGCAACCAGAGCGTTCTTTAAGTCATTCCCCTGTATTCCAGGTCATGTTTGGGGTTGAAAATGAGCCGATATCTAACTTCTCTTTACCTGCATTAGAAGTCAGCCGATTGATAATAGGCACTAACTACGCTAAGTTTGATTTGGATTTATCGTTTCAAAATACTAATGATGGTTTTATCGGGCAATGGGAATATAATACTGACCTGTTTGATGGGTCAACTATCGCTCGGATGTCGGGTTATTTACAAACATTATTATCAACAATTGTTGCTAATCCAAAAACGCCAGTTTCAGAGTTACCTTTGCTGAGTGCAACCCAACAGCATCAGTTGTTAATAGAGTGGAATCATACTCAGAAATATTATCCTCAATATCGGTGCATCCATCAGTTATTTGAAGAACAAGTAGAATTAACTCCTGATGCTGTGGCGGTGGTTTTTGAAGCGGAACAAATAACTTATCGAGAATTAAATGTAAAAGCCAATCAGTTAGCACATTATTTGCAAACTTTAGGGGTAAAACCTGAAGTTTTAGTAGGAATTTGTGTAGAACGATCGCTCGAAATGGTAATTGGCTTGTTGGCCATCCTCAAAGCAGGCGGCGCTTACGTTCCACTCGACCCAAACTATCCCTCCGAGCGCTTGGCTTTCATGCTAGAAGATTCCTCAGTGCCAGTGCTGCTGACTCAACAAAAGTTGGTCGAGAAACTTCCCTCACATTCTGCGCGTGTTGTCTACGTTGAAAAAGATTGGGAAGAAATTGCTTTTCATAGTCAGGAGAACCCTAGCAGCAGCGTAACACCTGATAACCTAGCTTATGTTATCTACACATCAGGCTCTACTGGAAAACCTAAAGGCGTTTTAATTGAACATAGGTCGCTAGTTAATTACACGACGGTTGCGATCGCTGAATATCAAATAGAGAAGTCAGATCGCATTCTCCAATTCTCCTCAATCAGTTTTGATGTTAGCGCCGAAGAAATCTATACCAGCCTGACTTCTGGTGCGACGCTTGTCTTGCGTACTGATTCCATGCTGGACTCCATTGAGGGATTTTTGCAAAAGTGCAAGAATTGGGAAATAACTGTAATGGCTTTGCCGACAGCCTACTGGCACGAACTGACTGCTTTCTTGAGTCAAAAAACGGTGGCATTACCCCCATCATTGCGGTTAATAATCATTGGCGGAGAAAGAGCACTGCCCGAACGACTGAAAACTTGGCTTGAGTGTGTGGAACAGCAAGTTCGTCTGGTGAATAATTACGGCCCTACAGAAGCTACTGTGGGAGCAACGATATATGATTTATCGGTAGCGGACACGACATTGAAGGAGTTGCCGATCGGTCGTCCCCTTGGTAATGTCCAGACCTACATCTTAGATGGGAATCGTCAGCCTGTACCCATTGGTATTCCTGGTGAGTTGCATATCGGTGGTTCTGGTTTAGCACGGGGGTATCTCAACCGTCCTGAGTTGACCGATGAGCGGTTTATTCGCAATCCTTTTAGTGACTTTCCCGCTGAGCGCCTTTATAAAACTGGAGATCAGGTTCGCTATCTGCCCGATGGTAATATCGAATACTTAGGTCGGATAGATGACCAAGTGAAGATTCGCGGTTTCCGCATCGAACTCGGAGAAATTGAAGCAGCACTCAGCCAGCATCCAAACTTGCTCCAAGTCGCTGTTACGCTTCGAGAAGACATTCCGGGTCAAAAGAGCTTAGTGGCTTATATTGTCCCTCTTCAGGAACCAGCACCCACTTTTAGTGAATTGCGCCATTTTCTGAAAGAGCAATTACCAGACTATATGGTGCCTAGTGCTTTTGTGATTTTGGAGTGCTTGCCAGTGACACCGAATGGCAAAGTAGACCGCAAATCATTGCCAGCACCAGACCTCAATAGTTTGATTCAAAAAGGAGATTTTGTAGCTCCTCGGACTCCTACAGAAGAATTACTAGCATCCATCTGGGCTAAGGTCTTAGGAGTAGAGAAAGTGAGTATAAATGACAATTTTTTTGAATCAGGTGGGCATTCTTTACTGGCGACTCAACTGCTCTCAAAAGTGAGTCATACCTTTGGGCTGAATCTGCCTTTATCGAAGTTGTTTGAATCTCCCACTGTAGCGGGTATTTCTAGCTACATTGAAGCAATATCTTGGGCGAGTCAAAATAGCGAAACGAGCAACACAACTATTAATAACAGAGAAGAGGTGGAATTTTGATGAATACAATTGAGTTTATAAATAATCTACGCAAGCTAGATATCAACCTATTTATGGAAGGCGATCGCCTTCGTTGCAACGCTCCTGAAGGGACACTCACCCCTGCTCTTAAGTCAGAAATTAATGGGCGTAAAGCAGAGATAATCTCCTTTTTGCACCAAGCCAATAATCAGAAGAATGCCAGTGAACTCGCTCCTATATCCCGAAGCGAAAACAACACCTTCCCTCTTTCCTTTGCCCAACAGCGTCTTTGGTTTCTCAACCAATTGCAGCCGAACAGCGCGTTCTATAATATTCCTCTTGGCTTGCATTTTAGCGGTCAACTCAATATTGCGGCTTTAGAGTCAAGCTTGCAATTACTCATCAATCGCCATGAAATCTTACGCACTAACTTTATTGCTGTAGATGGAGAACCCGTTCAGGCGATCGCTGCCACTAGAGATTTTACGCTGCCAGTCGTGGATTTTCGTCCTCTGCCAGCAAGTGAACGAGAGATTGAATATGAGAAATTAGCTTCTCAGTCAGTAATGTATGTGTTTAATCTCGCCCAAGAGCCTCTACTCCGAGCACAGTTAGTTCAGCTTACTCCAACAGAAAATGTTCTACTGCTAACAGTTCACCACATTATCTTTGATGGTTGGTCTGTCAATATCTTTGTTCAAGAGTTAACCACAATTTACTCAGCTTTAGTTGAGCATCATACACTAACTCTGCCTGAAATCCACCTTCAATATGTAGACTTTGCTGTGTGGCAACGGCAGTGGTTACAGGGAGAAGTTTTACAGTCTCAACTCGCTTACTGGCAGCAAAAACTAGCTCTAATGCCAGCGTTGTTAGAATTGCCAGCCGACCGTCCCCGACCTGCTGTACAATCCTTTCGCGGAGAAACTCAAGTTTTTACCCTTGAGCAAGATATTAGTGAAGCACTCGTAAGTTTGAGTCAGCAGCGGGGGGTCACGCTCTTTATGTTGCTCCTCACAGCATTTAAAATATTACTTTATCGCTACACTAATCAACCCGATATTGTTGTTGGTTCGAGCGTTGCTAATCGTCAGTACCCTCAACTTCAAGGAATGATGGGATTTTTTGTTAATAATTTAGTGCTGCGTACAGATTTATCAGACAACCCTACCTTTGTTCAGTTATTACAACAAGTTAAACAAGTTGTTTTAGAAGCTTACGATCATCAAGACTTACCATTTGATCAGTTAGTAGAAGCACTACACCCAGAGCGTCACTTAAGCTACTCGCCTTTGTTTCAAATAAGTTTCGACATGGAGCATGAATCAACGTCTGATATTACTCTTCAAGATTTAAAAATTAACATATCTGAACCAGGAAGCAATGATACGGCTAAGTTGGACTTAATCTTATCTTTACAGAAAACCGAGCAGGGTTTAACAGGAGCTTTTGAATATAGTACAGACCTCTTTGATGCCACGACCATTGCTCGAATGATAGAGCATTGGCAAACTTTGTTGGCTGGTATTGTAGCGAATCCAGAACAAAGGCTATCAGATTTACCGATTTTGACGGCAATTGAACAATCCAAGTTATTAGTCGAGTGGAATCAAACTCAACAAGGCTATCCTCAGAATCTATGTATTCATCAATTATTTGAAGCGCAGGTAGAACAAACACCAGATGCAGTAGCAGTAATCTTTAAAGAGGAGTACCTAACCTACCGAGAACTAAATGCCAAAGCTAACCAATTAGCACACCATTTACAAGCACTGGGGGTAAAACCAGAAACACTGGTTGCCATCTGTGTCGAGCGTTCTCTGGAGATGATAGTAGGACTTCTGGGGATTCTCAAAGCTGGGGGCGCATACGTTCCACTCGATGCCGCATACCCGTCTGAGCGTTTGGCTTTCATGCTAGAAGACTCGGCTGTACCAGTGTTGCTGACTCAACAACGGTTAGTTGACAGACTGGTCCAGTATGAAGCACAGGTAGTCTGCCTGGATACACAATGGGAGGCGATCGCCCAACACAGCGAAGAAAACACTGCCTACGGCGTAAATGCCGAGAACTTAGCCTATGTTATTTATACATCTGGCTCTACTGGAAAACCAAAGGGAGTTACTATCCAGCATCGATCTTTGGTAAACTATACCAGTGCCGTCAATATTGAGTATGAGATAGAGAAGTGCGATCGCATTTTACAATTTTCCTCAATTAGTTTTGATGTCAGTGCCGAAGAAATTTATACCAGCCTAACTTCTGGTGCCACACTTGTATTGCGTACCGATTCCATGCTGGACTCCATTGAGGGATTTTTGCAAAAGTGCAAGAAATGGGAAATAACTGTAATGGCTTTGCCGACAGCCTACTGGCACGAACTGACCGCTTTCTTGAGCCAAAAAACGGTGGTATTACCCCCATCATTGCGGTTAATAATCATTGGCGGAGAAAGAGCACTGCCCGAACGACTGAAAACTTGGCTTGAATATGCGGGACAGCGAGTTCGTCTGGTGAATAATTACGGCCCGACAGAAGCCACTGTGGGGGCAACGATATATGATTTATCGGTAGTGGACACGACATTGAAGGAGTTGCCGATCGGTCGTCCCCTTGGTAATGTCCAGACCTACATCTTAGATGGGAATCGTCAGCCTGTACCCATTGGTATTCCTGGTGAGTTGCATATCGGTGGTTCTGGTTTAGCACGAGGATACCTCAACCGTCCCGATTTGACCGATGAGCGGTTCATTCGGAATCCCTTTAGTAATCACCCATGTGAACGTCTCTACAAAACTGGCGATTTGGTCCGCTACCTGAGCGACGGCAATATCGAATACTTAGGTCGGATAGATGACCAAGTGAAGATTCGCGGATTCCGCATCGAACTCGGAGAAATTGAGGCTGTACTGGCAAAACATCCGAACGTGCGCTCAGTGACAGTCATCGACCGAGAAGATGCACCTGGAAACAAGCGCCTCGTAGCTTATCTAGTCTCTAACCTTATTCCAGAACGTGTCCCTTATCACAGTGAATGCCAACTAGAACTAAACGGTAACGCCCTCACAATCCACACACAGGATATCTCCACTGGCGGCGTTGGTTTGGTGGGGGTGCCGGCTATCGAGCGAGGTGAGAGCGTCCGCGTGCATATGCAACTACCTGGAGAGAGCGAACCGCGCTGGCTTTCTGGGACAGTAGTTTGGTCACATCCACCACAGGCTGGGATTCGCTTTCGTCTTACACCCAGCGAACAGGCTCAAATCGAGCAAAGCGTAGATTATCAGTTAGACACTCAAGACTTGTGGAAAACTTTGCAGCGCACTGTAACTCGCAACCTGCGCCACTACCTGAAACAAAAGCTACCTGATTACATGATACCGAGCGCGTTTGTGCTGATCAAAGCGCTGCCGGTGACACCCAACGGCAAAATAGACCGTCGCGCCTTACCCGCACCAGATAACTTTTACAACGAACAGGAAGACAAATTTGTCGGCCCTGGCACTCCGACTGAAGTGAAACTGGCTGCTATCTGGGCTGAAGTCCTGGGATTAGAAAAGGTCGGCATTAATGATAATTTCTTTGAACTAGGAGGACATTCACTGCAAGCAGTTTCACTCGTATCCAAGCTCTCAGTAGAGATGAACCTTAAAGTTTCAGTCAAGCTTCTATTTGAGCATCCCACTATAGCTAAATTAGCCAAAGCCATCGAACCGCTGTTCACGACTGAGCCATCTGTCAACCTAAAAGAACTTCAAACCGAAGTTGAAAAACCGATGATTGCTTCTTTACCCAAAATCACAGAATCCTCTCCATTTTTTAAACTAGAACAGCGCTCATTGCTATCCTTGTTAGCTGTAGGAAAAATAGCACCAGTTGATTCAGCCGCTCTGGGTTATCTTCCTATTTCCCTACTAAAAGAAACCAAGTTAACTCGCGATGAAGTCCTCCAAAAGTGGTTGGAAAACCTTCCGATGTGGGATGCTGTTATGGAAACTAAATGGGGTCGAATAGCGGGTCTAATCCTCCCTATATTCGAGGATGAACTATACAGCGACCAGCAGACACTCGTACAAATGGTTGTTGAAGCTTTAGAAATGGCAGGGCGAATCGGTGCGAAAACTGTTTCCTTAACGGGTTTAATTCCCTCGGCAACGGATTACGGTCGTGCGATTGCTAAAGCTATTGAGGGACGTAACAACTTACCAAAAATCACTACGGGACACGCTACTACCTGCTCTTCTGTTGTTCTGACCATTAAGAAAATTTTACAGATTAGTAATCGTTCTTTACAGCGAGAGAAAGTCGCTTTCATCGGATTGGGGTCAATTGGAATTAATACCCTGCGCCTGATGTTAAAATGTTTGCCGCATCCTCAATCGATTATAGTGTGCGATATTTACAGTAAACTGGAATCGCTTCAAAATCTTCAACGCGAACTGAGCGGTGATTTAGGATTTCGAGGTTCTGTTCAAATCGCTACCTCTTCCTCTTCATCGGAACTCCCACCCGAAATCTACGATGCTACCTTAATTATTGGTGCTACCAACGTCCCAGATATTCTCGACATTGATCGGCTGAAACCAGGCACTCTAATTGTTGATGATTCTGGCCCACACTGCTTTTCTCCAGAACAGGCGATTAAGCGCTTTGAGAAACACAAAGATATTTTGTTTACCGAAGGTGGAGCGCTTCACGCACCTGACCCGATAGAAACGGTCATCTACCTACCCGAATCAATGAAGAAAAACATGGATGAAGATTCATTGTCAGACGAGTTTAAGCCTACCAATCCTCTAAACATCATGGGCTGCGTTATGTCCAGTCTTCTCTCTTCTCGTTTTGAGAGTATCAAGCCCACTGTAGGATTGCCAAATCTGGAAACTTGCGTGCAGCACTATCAAGGTTTAGAAGGGTTAGGTTTCCAGGCAGCCGACTTACATTGTGAAGGCTATGTGTTGCAAATCCAGTCAAACTAACCTTTTGTATAGTACAAATTAGCCATTATGCGTATTCTTAAGAATCTCCGACCCTTTACCGATGGAATAGGTGTTTTTCTTATCGTCTGGTTCGGACAACTAATATCCTTAATTGGGTCGGGTCTAACAAGCTTTGCATTGGGAGTGTGGGTGTACCAACGTACAGGTTCAGTCACCCAATTCTCTCTGATTTTGCTATTGGCTCTGTTACCGAGCATCCTAATTTCTCCAGTAGCGGGTGCCTTAGTTGACCGATGGAATCGACGCAAGTGTATGATTTTGTCTGACTTTGCTGCGGGGATGACAACAGTGGCGATCGCCCTATTACTCGCTACCGGAAGCCTTCAAATCTGGCACATCTACCTGGCTGTCAGCCTCAGTTCCATCTGCAAAGCGTTTCAGTTGCCCGCTTACACTGCTTCGACCTCTTCATTAGTGCCGAAAGAATTTCTCCCTCGTGCTAGTGGTATGGTTCAATCAGCAGAAGCGTGCGCCCAGCTAATTTCACCGCTGTTGGCAGGGGTCTTGCTAGGAACCATCGAGCTTCAAGGGATTATTTTAATTGACTTTGCCACATTCCTCTTTGCTGTAACAACTCTGTTACTCGTTCGCTTTCCTAATGTTAAAACTGCTACTGTTTTCCAAGATGAGAAACCTTCACTCTGGCGTGAAGCAATTGAAGGCTGGACTTACATTTACACTCGCCCTGGACTGTTCGCATTGCTCATTGTATTTGCCATCAATAATGTTGCACTCGGAATGATTGAGGTTTTATTCACACCTCTGGTACTTTCCTTCTCTTCAGTTACCGTTCTCGGAACGATTCAATCCCTTGGCGGTGCAGGGATGTTAGTAGGCAGCGTAGTGATGAGTGTTTGGGGAGGGCCAAGACCATTAATTCGTGGTGTATTTGGTTTTACCTTTCTCAGTCAACTGTGCATCTTAACATTGGGATTACGCACCGATACTGCCCTTTTCGCTCTAGCTAACTTCTTGTTTTTCTTGAGTTTACCTTTTATCAATGGTTGGTGTGATGCTATTTTGCTCCGAAAAGTGGCTCCCGATATTCAAGGCCGAGTCTTTGCCACAATTAATATGATTTGTTTCTCGTGCATCCCCCTAGCTTATGCTATGGCTGCCCCCCTAGCCGAACGAATCTTTGAACCTTTAATGGCGGCGGACGGTTTATTAGCTGGAAGCATCGGTCAAATCATTGGTGTGGGGCCGGGCCGCGGTATTGGCTTGCTATTTATTACGATGGAAATTCTAGCCATACTGGTAACAGTTGCTGTTTACCGATATCCGCGCTTGCGGTTTGTTGAAGATGAATTGCCAGATGTGATTTAGTGCTTGGGGAAAGCCGTGAGTGTATCGGTGTTGATTCTCAGTCGGCGCGATAGCTTCACCATTTGCTGCTGGTGATGGTTGCGATCGCCCCTTATGCGATCGGCGAAGATGAAGGACGCTTCAGTCGTACTGGTTGAAACGGCTGAGTCCACCGCTTCATTTATCTGATACTCTCAAAAAACTATTCCATCACTAGGGCAGGATTTGGGGATACCCGTTTAGGGCAACAGTTGGGGTGCGGGCCGTCAGGAGGGCGATCGCTTGTTGAGTGAGCTTGCAGAAAACGACCTGTAGCGTGCAGCCGTTGGGGGCATAAAGCGATCGTACCTCTGTCACCACTTAAATGCACCCCGAATTCTGGAACTGGCGTTCTTACTTCCTGCGGTAAGCGATCGCAAGACGCTTCAGACGGTATTGTTTGCGACTAGGCGTTAAATTTTTACAGTCTGTAGATTTTCTTAATATAAATAACCAAAAAAAGGGGTCTTACCCCCTTGACAAGCATCAATCTAAAAAAATAGAGTTGGTCTATCGAAAGATAGAAGACAGCTAGTTGGTTCCCAACTAAACGAGAAAAAGTATTACCTCTTTCAACAGGTGTTGCATCATTACCAGGTTGAGGATAAAAAATTGAATTCTCACGCATCTATTTTTTCAGAACGCGGCGATCGATAGTCAGATATTATTCTTGGCGATTCGGAAAAAAATTAAATTGTTTAATTTGTTCTAGTGGTCGGTAGTGACACCTGTGCGAGACATCGCTTAAATCAATGATTCAAGACTTAGATGAAACTCTGCAAGAATTACTCAGTCAAGAACTTTCTAAAAAATGGAGGTCTACTGATTTTGGAATTAGCTTTGCTGCCCCTGATAAGGAGGTGGCTAGCAGCACAGATGCAGTTGCTACTACGATTAACTTATTTCTCTATGATATTCGAGAAAACCTAGAATTGCGTAGCAATGAGTGGATCGTAGAGCGTCAAACTAATGGAAGCGCGCTCAAATATCCGCCTCCAGTCAGAGTTGATTGTTCCTATTTAATTACAGTTTGGGTGAAAAAAAGCGAGAGCGTTCAAAAAGATCAAAGTGATCGAGATGAACATCGGTTTTTAGGTGAAGTTATGAAGATACTGATGCGCTACCCCAAAATTCCCAATGAGTTTTTGCGTGGTAGTCTCCAGGGAAAAGAACCTCCGTTGCGAACAATGGCTTTGCGTCCACCTCAATCCCAAAATTGGTCGGAATTCTGGCAAGTGATGGGAGGGAAGCCCAAAGCAATTCTGAGCTATACTGTTACCATTGCGGTAGATGTCCATGAACCTGTAGAAGCTGGAAAGCTTGTGCAGGAGTCGATAATAAATTATTCTCAATTATGAAAATAAAATTATGTCAGCAAAGGAACAGACAAAAAATCGGGTGGCGATCGCCGGACAAGTTATAGATGCTAAAACTAACTTAGCGATTGCTGGGGCTTTAGTGGAAGTTGGCCAAAAACAAGGCAAATTCAAAAATTGGCTCGATTTACACGCTCTCCAGTATGCTAAGAGTTGGGAAAAGATGGTTGAGCGTCCTGACCGAACTCTAACTGCTATTGACGGATGCTTTAGCTTTATAAACTTGCCCGATGGAGAATATACGGATCTTACTATTCAAATTTCTGCTCAAGGTTACAAACCAGTTGACCGAAGTGTAAAATTGAGCCAGAGTAGAATAATGGAGCTTCAGAATTTTGAATTAAATCCAGAAGACAAGCCAAAAGTTGAACAACCTAGCTAAGGCAATTTTTGGGTTGATCAGCTCTCAGCCGAACCAAACTGAATGAAATTGAGTCCAATTCTATAAAGAAGTAACTCCAATGACAACGTATCTTTCTCCCGGTGTATATGTAAAAGAAGTTCCTTCCGGTTCGGCTCCCATTGCTGGTGCGGGAACTAGCACAGCCGCTTTTATCGGTGTTGTGCCTAACAAGATTACTATTCCTACTGCGCCTGTCATTTCTAAGGAAGAAGAATGTTCATTTGTGCCTGGGTCTGGGGGTAGACATACATCTGGGACAACCGGTCCAAAAACAGCAAAAACAAATAAGTCTGGTAGTAATGATGATCAAAATATGCAAGGAAATGATAGAGGTGGCGATGCCTCTTCATCTTTTGGGTGGGAAGCATACCCAGGTGAGAATTTACTAGGTGATTGTGATATATGGGTTGGCGAACGTAAGCTAGAAAAGAAGGAATTTAAAATCACAGACCCTGAGCCATCCCAAAGCCAATCTGCCCAAATTACATTCCATATCAGCCCGCCAGACCAGTTCAAAATCAAGTATATAGTGTTAGCCAATCAAATTACTAATGAGGTAGTTGGCCAAGTTCCAGAATCTACTTCCGACGAGCAAATGGAATTTAAACTAAAACAGTATCCAGTTAACACATCCCCAAAAACATACACTATCAAGATTAACGGAGAAATAATTCCCGGTGTAGGAATTACACCTAATGATACAAATCGCGTTGCAAAATTTACCTTAACATCGGATCAGATGCCAGGTGAGGGCAAAAGAACTATTACTGCCGATTACCAAGTAACTTTTCCAATTTTTGAACCTGTCCCATCTGGAGAAGTGAAACTGTGTACCAATTTTAAGGAGTTCAAAAAATTCTTTGGCGATTTTTCTCAAGATGAAAGCCAAAAACAGCTAGCCCATGCAGTTTCTGGGTTTTTTAACAACGGCGGAACTCGCTGCTATGTGATGCGAGTCGAAAACGAGGAGAAAATTACTGATACTTTGTTAGAAAGTTTGGAAGCGATCGATGAAATTGCCATTGTTGCTGCTCCTGGAATTACTACTCCACAGGCTCGCAGTGCAATCATAACTCATTGCCAGGAGAAAACAGGCGATCGCTTTGCTATCTTAGACTGTAGCGAAGACGATACGAGCGCAGATATTACGAAAAACAAGCCTGATAACTCCAACTATGCTGCATTCTACTTCCCTTGGATTCAAGTTTTTGACCCAACTACAAAAACGGCGAATCCGGATGGGGATGGACTGATATATGTACCGCCCAGCGGTCACATTGCTGGAATTTACGCTCGCGTAGATGCACAAAGGGGGGTTCATAAAGCACCAGCAAATGAAATTGTGTTGGGAGCGCTGGGACTCAAGCAAAATCTCAGCAAAAATCAACAAGATGGTCTAAATCCCAAAGGAATCAACTGCATTCGCAATCTCAACGGCAATATTCGCGTGTGGGGCGCGCGCACCATTGGAGGCGATGAGAATGGCGAGTTCAAATATATCAATGTCCGTCGCCTATTTAACTATCTGAAAAAGTCGATCGACCAGGGGACTCAGTGGACAGTGTTTGAGCCGAATTCTCCGGAACTCTGGGCGAAAATCCGTCGCAATGTGACTTCTTTTCTGATGACCGTTTGGCGTAGCGGTGCCCTGTTTGGCAGTACACCAGAACAAGCTTTCTACGTTAAATGTGATGAAGAAACCAATCCACCTGAATTGCGCGAACAAGGACAAGTTGTAACTGAAATAGGTGTGGCTATAGTCAAACCGGCAGAGTTTGTCATCTTCAATCTTAGCCAGTGGTCTGGGCCAGGTAAATAGTAGCAATTTTCCAGGGGAAGTTAAAATGCTGACGCAACGTAAAACACCAGGGGTGTATTTGGAGGAAATATTCCCTGCCCCTTCTACCGAGTTAATCACAGGAGTCCCTGCATTCTTGGGTATAAGGGTGGCAAAAAATGCCGAACCTAGAGATGTTAATCAACCGAAGCTATTAAAGCTTTGGCCCCAGTTTGAGCAATTCTTTGTTCAGCCGTCATCTGAAAGTTACCTTGCTCATGCAGTACGCGGTTTTTTTGAAAACGGAGGTCGTCTCTGCTATGTGGTTCCTCTACAAAGTGCTGAACAAAAAGCACTTGAACAAGGACTTGCAGCGATAGAATCTCTGGATACCATTGACTTGGTTTGCGCTCCAGATATTATGAAGCAAAGTTCGGAATCAGAACAGGTAGAAATGCAGAAACTTGTTCTGAAGCATTGCGATAAGATGCGCGATCGCTTTGCTATTCTGGACTCACTGCCTAATAAACAGGAAATAACCAAACAAAGAGAAGGCCTGCAAAGCAATAACGGTGCTTTGTACTTCCCCTGGATTAAAGTTTTGGACCCAGCTACCCCTACCCCGAAACTTATAGAAGTTCCGCCTTGCGGTCATATTGCTGGAATTTACGCTCACAGCGATCGCACTTATGGTTTTCCTCAGACTCCAGCTAATTATCCCTTAGAAGGAGTCTTAGATTTGAGCGTTTCCTTGTCTACCGACGAGCAAGACGCATTAAACCTAAAGAAAAACTCAAATGAGCTACCAAGCATAAACTGCTTGCGCGTCTTCAAAGGTAGAGGCATTCGCATTTGGGGAGGTCGCACTTTAAGCCAAAATCCAGATTGGCAATATATCAACGTCCGGCGATTATTCTTAACCGTTCTTCGCTGGATAGAGAGAAACTTAGAGGATGTTGTTTTCGAGCCAAATGATTTCAAATTGTGGGTGCGTATTGAGCGCGAATTAACCACTTATTTAGAGTCATTACTGCGAAAAGGCGCATTGCAAGGACGAACTCCCCAAGAAGCGTTTTACATTAAATGCGACAGCGAAACTAATCCGCCAGAAATGCGCGATATCGGCACAGTTGTCACGGAAATCGGATTAGCACCGACTAAACCCAACGAATTTATTGTCGTTCGTCTCATCCACGGGACGGCTGGAGTTAATTCAACGACTCAACCTTAATAATTTTGAACAGGAGGATTCACCATGCCAGATGTTAAAGCCCCCCACAAACCAGATCCCTATTTAAGTTATCGCTTCTGGGTTGAATGGAATGGCATTATCCACGCTGGTTTTCGAGAATGTAGCGGACTCAACTCCACTCAAACTCCCGCCGAATATCGGGAAGGAACCGATCCGCCAACCGTCAGAAAACTGCCAGGTTTAGTAACCTACAATAATATCACTCTGAAGCGAGGCACAACCAATAATCAAGAACTCTGGAAGTGGCGGGAAAATACAGTGAAAGGGGGTGCTGAGTACAGAAAAGATATCTCCATTGTTCTCTTAGATGAAACAGGTCAAGAAAAAATTCGCTGGAATTTAACTCATTGCTGGCCTGTCACTTGGTCGGGGCCTGACTTTAATGCGACTTCTAATGAAGTGGCCGTTGAGACTTTAGAAATTGCCCATGAAGGCATCAGCGTTGATAAATGGTCGTAAGTTTAAATTCCCCCATGATACCGCAGACTGAATTTCCCTTTACTTTACCTCAAGGATATATAGACCCAGAAGGTAATGTCCATCGAGAAGGAACGATGCGATTAGCTACTGCATTCGACGAAATTGCACCACTGCGAGATCCGCGCGTTCAATCAAATTCAGCTTATTTGGTGATTATTCTTCTATCAAGGACGATCGTTCGGTTGGGAGATGTCGAACATATCAATCCGAAAATGATTGAAAACCTCTTTTCTGCCGATTTGGTTTACTTGCAAGATTTCTACCAGCGCATCAACCAAAACGGTCACAGTCGCTTCCTCGTTGCTTGTCCTCATTGTCAAGGAGAATTTGAGGTTGAAACTGTGCCAGCGGGGGAGTAGTTTGCTACCCCTCAGAACGATTGCTTGAGGAGGTAGCTTATATTGCCTATCACTTTCACTGGTCTTACGAACAAATTATGAGATTTGAACACCGAGAAAGACAGCAGTGGGTTGCTGAAGTTATGCGAATCAATCAAACGTTAAACGAGGGATTGGGGTCTAGTTTTTAGAAGAGGAGTTATTCAGGAGTAAATCGTGGGAAAAACACTGTTAAATGTGGGTTTAAGTTTCGCAAATAGCTTAACAGGCATTCGTTTCGATCCTTATAACGGTTCTAACTTTTATCTCGAAATTGAAGGGTTAATAACGGGTGGTTTTAGTGAGATTACGGGACTGGAAAGCGAAATTGAATTTGAATCCTATCAAGAAGGAGGAGTGAATGGATATAGCCATCAATTTCCCAGACGCACTCGATACCCAAATCTTGTGTTAAGTCACGGTCTGACATCGAACGATACGCTTTGGACTTGGTATCAATCGACAACTCAAGGCAATATTCAACTTAAAAATGTCACGATTATTTTGCTGACCCGCCAACAAATTCCTGTGATGTTATGGAATTTTAAAAATGCTTATCCTGTGAAGTGGTCTGGCCCTACTTTTAATGCTAGTAATGCTAATGAAGTGGCGGTTGAAAGACTGGAGTTGATTCACCAGGGTATTGATAAACCTGTAACTTTTGGTCCGATAGGCTTGGGTATAAATTATGTCACAACTTAAGCCCTATTTAACAGAACGAACCAGTTGGCAGGATGGGATTGACCAAAAGTTCCAAGCGCGACTGATGCGCCCTTTAGAAAAGCCAGGGCTGATTAATACTTCTAAGTTAGCAGGAGCGATTATTTCGCGATCGCAACGATTGAGCGATCGGCTACCCTTACTCGCACTAATGGAGCGGCGCTGGTCTAGTGTAACGACTCAATCAGCGAATCATCTCCCCCTCGTTTACGCTCAGCCTCTACCTATTCCAGATAATAATGGGGAAAAAGTTAATCTCTCAGAAACTTCATCTATCCCGAAAGTACATCGGAAAGAAGTACCCATTATTCAAGCAAAGTTTACTCCTGGTGTCGAATCAAACTTACTTCATAACTTGCCTCGGCAAAGCTCCCAACTAAGTGAAGTAAACGACCGAAAACAAAATCACATTCCTGAAAGTATTTCAGAGACTCTAGCCGAATCTTTGGTTTATATTAATTCTGGTTCAAGAAATTTAGACAATATTGGGCAGCCGAATCAGTCAGCTACTCCGATAAATTCAACTTCTAACTTAGAGTTTTCCAAAATCTCAGTTAACCAATTGCCTGTTGTTCAGGTCAAATTAGACTCAGCCACTCAATCTGCCGATATATTATCCCCAAGTAGACCCGGAAAGTCAGTTAGCAGCGAACTGGGGGAATCAACACTTCCTTTAGTTAAGTTTACGCCGGACTCGATTTCTGAAATGGTATCGCCAACTGCTCCTTTGTTTGGCGAAATAATGGCAGATCGGGTCTTGACAAATGAAGGGTATGGCTCTACAGGAAAAGTTATAAGTCAGGCTACCCAAACTCGAAATATGCTATTAACTCTAAAAGAGGAGTTGGGCGCAGAAAATACCGACTTAACCGGAGGGAATTCACAGCTATTAGTTAGACCAAATCTAGTCCCTAGCTGGAAGGGATTGGATACCCAACTTTTATGGTCTGTTCCTCCATTACCCAGCACCAGAACAGTAGCAGCTAATGGGAGTCAGGATCTAGTTAGTAAACAATATCGCCCAGGAGAAAAGGCAGAACATAGAAAAGCAACTGAAGTTGCGATCGCCAGAACTGTTCCCCATACTGATACTAACAATTCTGCCAGGACTTTTCCCAATAGTTCTGCAAGTTCAGCTATACAAGTACAGTATTCGTCTCCTATTCAGACAAGCAGCCAAACTCAGATTGATCTGGATAGTTTAGCAGACAAAGTAGAGCGTAAACTGATACGACGGCTCGCGATCGAAAGTGAGCGAAGAGGACAAAAACGATGGCGCTAGAAAAACTAAAAATTCTAATTGAAGACCAAACCCAAGGAAAACCAAACAAAGAAATACAAGCCTTGTTCAATCCCAACCAAGTGACAATTAGCAAAACAGGTTGGCATGAAGATACCGACAAGGGCTTAGTTGCTAGTCGCGCACCAGCCACTTTAACCATTGAGTTATTTTTTGACACTACAACTTTAGGGAAATATCCGCCAGAAAACGTTCAAAACTATACTAAGCACATTTACAGCTTAACTCTGATTGGGAAAAATGCCAGACCCCCTTTATGTCAAATAATTTGGGGTAAAAATGTTTTATTGCCTCTGGGAATCCTTAAATCTTTAACTAAAACTCTTACCCACTTTTTAGAAGATGGAACTCCCGTTGCTGCTAAATTGAATTGCAATTTTGAGGAGTGGCAAAACCCCACACAACAGAAAAAAATTGAAAATCCAATAGACGACCCCATTCGGATTGTTAAGCAAGGAGAAACTCTCAGCAGCATCGCCGCGCAAGAATATAACGATCCTGCTCTGTGGCGGTTGATTGCCAAAGAAAATAACATGGATAATCCGCGTTTATTGGAACCCGGTACATCTTTGACGATACCGCCAAGGCGTGCGGATAGCATTACGCAAGGGAGGCAATAATTACAGTGCCTAACCCTAGTGGAGTTGACTCATTAGTTCCTAAGTTGAACGTCCTGATTAAAGGAAACCGCTTACCTATGGAAACAAAGGTGGATCTACTCTCCGTAACTGTTTCCGAAGATTTGGACATACCTGCTATGTTTACCCTCGAATTGGTGAACTGGAATCTGGTAAAAAGCCAAATTACTTGGGCAGATAGTGAATTGTTTGATATTGGGAATACGATCGAAATTCAAATGGGGTACGGGAACACTTTAAAAACTTTAGTTGTTGGAGAAATTACTGGATTAGAACCGGAATTTTCCCAAACGGCAACTCCGATTTTAGTGGTGCGGGGTCACGATTTGCGCCATCGACTGTTAAGGGGCTGTAAAACTCGCTCTTTTACTCAGATGAAAGATAGCGATATTGCTAGTAAAATAGCTGGGGAACAGGGAATTAGTTGCAAAGTTAAAGATACCAGTATAAAATTGGAATATATTTTCCAAGCCAACCAAACCGATTTAGAATTTCTCCAGCAACGGGCTAAGCGCATTGGGTATGAGGTGACAGTAGAAGGCAAAACCTTATACTTTCGATCGCACCAAAATAATACTCAAAAGGTTTTGACGCTCAATCGAAGCGACGATTTAATAGAATTTTCGCCTCGCTTGAGTACGATGAGCCAGGTGGGACAGGTAGAAGTGCATACCTGGGATGTGAAGCAGAAAAAAGCACTGGTTGGCAAAGCGGGTGCTGGCGATGAAACCACTACTATGAAAGGAGGCACTAGCGGGCCAAAAAATACTAATCGGGCTTTCGGTAAAGCCACTCATGTTATTATTAATGAGCCTGTATTAAGTCAAGCGGAAGCAGAACAGATAGCTAAAGGACAGTATAATGATATGGCTCTCGCTTATATTACGGGGGAAGGGATTTGTCAGGGAAATCCTGAGTTTCGTGTCGGTTATACTATCGAAATTACGGGTTTGGGTAAACGTTTTAGCGGTCTTTATTATTTGACTTCAGTCACTCATATTTATTCGGAAGATTTAGGATATCGAACGGAATTTTCTGTCAGGAGGAATGCGGCGTAATGGGGATGAATATGCTATCTTATTTACAGGATGCAAATGAGGGAAGCGATCGCTTTTACGGCGTCACTGTAGGCATCGTCACCAATAACAAAGATGAGGAGGGATTAGGGCGAGTCAAAGTAAAATTTCCTTGGCTGTCTGAGACAGATGAAAGTTACTGGGCGAGGGTACTGACGCCGATGGCGGGGAAGCAGCGGGGACTCTACTTTTTGCCGGAAGTCGATGATGAGGTGTTAGTGGCTTTCGATCGCGGCGATATTTCTTCTCCTTATATATTGGGGGGGCTTTGGAATGGTCAGGATAAGCCGCCTGAATCTAATACCGATGGCAAAAACAATCTGCGGGTAATTAAATCCCGCAGCGGTCATCAGATTATTCTGGACGATACGGAAAATGCCGAGAAGATTACTATCTGCGATGGTACTGGCAAAAACCAGATCGTCATCGATTCAAAAAATAACGCGATTAGCATCGAAGGAGAAAAAGATATTTCGATAAAAGCCAAAGGTAAAATCAGTCTGGAAAGCAGCGATGGAGATATTTCTATCAAGTGTAAAAATTTAGCTATTCAAACTCAGCAAAATTGTGAAATTAAAGCCAATTCAAAAGTTGAGGTAAAAGCCAATTCTAATTGCAATATTCAAGCTAATTCTGGCATGGCTTTGAAGTGCATGGCAGGTGTTAAAATTAACGATGGTGCGTTGGAGGTGATGTGAAATGCCGGGATATTTGTTACACGCTGGAGCGAGTGTTATTTGCGCTCATGGGGGACAAGCACAACCCACAGCCCCTAATCCCAGAGTAAAAGTGATGGGACAACCTGTGGTGACTCAGGTATTTCCCTATACCGTTGCAGGTTGCGTCAATCCACCACCGCCAGCTAACGTTGGCCCTTGTGTAATGGCGCAGTGGGTGAGTGCTGCACTCCGAGTCAAGGTAATGGGACAGCCGGTTTTGCTACAGGATAGCAAAGCAGTGGCGATACCTACTGGCACGTCGTTGAATATTTTGGTCACTCAAGTTCGCGTCAAGGGGATGTAAATGAAGGCTGATTTCTTGGGGGTGGGATGGACATCGCCGGTGAAACGCAACGAAGCCGGACAAATCGAAATGGCACGCTATGAAGATTGCGTTCGCCAGTCGATTTTGATGATTTTGGGTACTGCTAAAGGCGAGCGCATTATGCGACCTGATTTTGGGTGTGGCATTCACGATCTGGTCTTTGCCAATAATAGCCCTGGCACGATCGGACAAGTCATAGACGAAGTGCGTCAAGCACTGATTGACTGGGAACCACGTATCGATCTACTGGAAGTAGATGCTAATCCTGATGAAGCTCAGCCGAATCGATTGCTGATTTTAATTAATTATCAGGTTCGCACAACTAACAATCGTTTTAATTTGGTTTATCCGTTTTATTTACAGTAATTATTATGTCGATTCAGCCTCCAAAAATTGACAATCGCAGTTATGATGAAATAGTTGACCAAACGGTAAAGTTAGCACAGCACTTTACCGCAGATATATGGACTGCATTAGTTGAACGGACATCTGAAGGGCTGGAAAACCGCATCCTAGCTGAAGACATAATCGACATCGGATCAGACAACAATGAAATAATTGCGACAGCAGACACGTTGGTGACTCCACAGTTGGCTAAGGAAATCGCTACACGCCAAGCAGCTAATCTAGTGAAAGTGAAGGTCAAAGATTCGCCAGAAGAACAAGGTAATGAGTCGGTTAAGCCCACACCCGAATTGCTAAAAGATCGCATTTTAAACGAAAACATTATCGACATTGATGGTCAGATAATTGCCAAAACAGGCGAATCAGTGAATGACGACTTGGCGAAAAAGATTGCCGAGGTCAAAACTAAACTGGTGAAGGTAAAAGGTTGGCAAGGGAAAAACGATGCTGGGATGGGGCTGATTCGCATCTTTGGGCGCATGGCGGCATTAGTGAGCGATCGCCTCAACCAAGCCCCAGACAAAAATTTCCTGGCTTTCCTCGACTTAATTGGCACTCAGCTATTGCCTCCTCAGCCTGCCAAAGTGCCTCTGACTTTTTCTTTAGTAGAAAGGAGTCCTGTAGATGCGCTGGTTCCTGCCCACACTCAGGTAGCTGCCCCACCTGCTGATGAACAGGAAGAAGAAGTGGTGTTTGAAACCGATCGCGAACTGGTTGTAACAACTGCCCAACTGAAAGCGGTGTTTGTGCGGGAACCTGAGAAAGACAAGTACAGCGATCTCACCTCACAAGCAACAGACGAAAAAGGAAATGCTGCATTTGAGGCGTTTACAGGGGAACAGCCTATCGAGCATTGTCTGTATTTAGCCTGTGATGAACTCTTTACCTTGCCTGGTACGAAAACGGTTACTCTGACGATTAACTCGCCTCAAGCATCAGAGTTAGCAAAATTTCAGCTCAGTTGGTCATACTGGGATGGCTTAACTTGGAAACAACTACAGCCAGCAAATCCTCCATCCCCACCAACTACCAGTCAGTGGCAGGTTCAATTACATTTGCCAGTCCCTATAAAATGCAAAATTAATGGTCTAGAGGCTGGATGGCTACGGGTACGTTTGGATACATCTTTATCCCAAAACTTAACCCAACTCCCGCACATTGATAGTGTTAGTGTTGAGGCAGAGATTAAGTCTAGTGATATAGCACCTGACTTGTGCTTCTTCAACACAGTTCCTATTGATCTCAGCAAGGACTTCTACCCTTTTGGCGAACAACCTCGGTTTAATGACACTCTATATATTGCTAGTCAGGAAGTTTTTGCTATATCTGGGGCTAAAGTTACAATCGATTTGCAATTAAGTGATGCACTACCTCTCAAAACTGATGGCGGTGTCGAAATAGCATGGGAAGTTTGGGATGGGCACAACTGGAAGAAGCTAGAGACGACTACTATACTCACTGGACAACCAATTACAGAACCAAAAACTTCACCTGCCAACTTTACAAACAACGGCAAAGTGCAGTTTACTCTATCAACACCAAATCCCCCAAATATAGTTAACGGAGAAACCACCTACTGGGTTCGTGCCAGAATTATTAAAGGCAACTACGGCACTGCGATATCTCAAGCAACCACCATTGCAATACTAACTGAAGATAGCCAAACTCACACGGAAAATAGTAAAACTGTAACAGTACTAGCGGTCAATAGCGTTAGAGGCTTTATGCCTAATGACAGTATCCAGATAGTGTCTAGTGGTCGAAATCCAGAAAACAAGCCTATTCAAAGCATTGATTTCGATAAAAAAATGCTCACCCTGGAAGGGAAAATCACCCCCCCCTATCTTGAAGGAACAAGTGTAATGCTCCTTTTAGACTCTGCTTTTGGACCACCATCGGTGAAGCCGTTGAGTTTGAGCTATGAGTATAAATCGAGTAGTTTTTTATCAGCTTGTTGTGCTTATAACGATTTTCACTACGTTGATTTATTAACTACTACACTCAGAGAAGAAGCAAAATCCAGGGGGAATTTTCTTAAACTTGCTAGTATTGCAGGTTTGGCTAAAGGCGATCGCCTACGAATTAATGGGGGTGGCACTAACCCAGAAGACTATGAGATTGAGACAATCGATTTATCGAATAAAACGGTCACTCTCAAGCAAGCCCTAAACCGTCAATACAATCAGGGCACTCAAGTCGTTCGTTCTTTTGCGCCCTTCACTCCGACAGCAGACCAAAGTCCAACGCTATACTTGGGGTTTGACAAATGTTTTCCCAATCGCTCTATTGCACTTTATTTGCAAGTAGAATCACCCCAACCCGGTGAAATTACCAAAGCGACCCAAAACGGAAACAAACTGATAACTGATTCACCTCGGATTATCTGGGAATATTACAATTCTAAAGATTGGGTTTCCTTGGAAGTTCAAGACGGAACCAACGCTTTTACTCAAAGGGGCGTTATCGAGTTTATCGGACCCCATGACTTTACTTCTCGAAGTGAATTTGGCCAAACTCTCTACTGGATACGGGCGAGATGTGAAGGTAATGAATTTCTCGTGCAGCCTCGCTTGCGACGCATCTTGACCAATACGATTTGGGCAAGTCAGGTAACAACGATTAAAGAAGAACTTCTAGGGTCGAGTAATGGCAATCCCGATCGGATTTTCCGTACCGCACAGAAACCTGTACTCAAAGGTCAGCAGCTAGAAGTGCAGGAAGCCAAAATTCCCTCTCCTGAAGAACTGGCAGTCATTAGGTCACAAGAGGGAGGTGATGCGGTGAAAGAAGTTAAGGATGAGGCAGGACAGATAGAAGCTGTTTGGGTACGTTGGCATAAAGTGCGAGACTTTTATGGTTCTGGATCGCGCGATCGCCATTATGTCTTGGATCGACTTACAGGAGAAGTGCGGTTTGGGAATGGGCAGTATGGGATGGTGCCGCCTCAAGGACGCAATAACATCCGCCTCTCCCAGTATCAAACTGGAGGCGGCAAAAGAGGAAATTTGGATGCCAATATGATTGTTCAGCTAAAGACTACAGTTCCCTATGTGGAGAAGGTGACTAACCTGGAAGCTGCTGGGGGTGGTTCTGAACAAGAATCATTAGAACGGGTGAAAGAACGAGGCCCAAAATGGCTGCGTCACCGCGATCGCGCCGTTACAATTCAAGATTTTGAGGATTTAGCTTACGAAGCTTCACCTGATGTGGCGAGGGCAAAAGCGAACGAACTCAAATTTAATCCTAGAGAGATGCAATGGATACCCATCTTTCGTCTGTCTCTGAGCAAGTCAGGTGATATTACAGTGACATTAACCGAGCTACAAGATTCTAAGTCAATTTGCGTACAGATATACGGTTCTGGCAAAGCAACCCCCTACGCAGAACAGACATTGAACAACGGCCAGACATTTACCTACACGGTTACTCAAGAGCAATACGATCTGGGGAAAGATCTGGGGAAGGAATGGACTGTGATCTTGACTAACTCAAGTAAAGAAGACAAGGAATTGGTTAAAGCAACAGTCGAGATCGTCTATCCTACTGGGTCAATTGCAGAAAACTTACAAATTCCACCTCGAAATGCTCCCCCAGATGACTACAACCCCTATCAAAAGAATGCTGAAGTTGTGAAATTGATTCTCGTTCCTCATAGTAGGGCAAACCAGCCTACACCGAGTATTGCCTTACTAGATCGAGTGAAACAATATATCAGCGATCGCTCCTCTCCTGCTCTCCAATTGCAAGTGACTGAACCTAATTGGGTAAAAGTCTCCGTCACCGCTACAATTGTCCCTGTCTCTTGGGAAAGTGCTGATCGAGTGAAAGCAGCCGCACTCAATCGTTTGCAGGAATTTTTGCATCCTTTAACGGGCGCTAAGAAGCATCGGGGTTGGGAGTTTGGTCGCTATCCTTACGAATCTGATTTGTATGCCGCATTAGAAGAAATTGAGGGGGTCGATTATGTAGAGTCTTTATCTATCAAGCCAGAGAAACTGCCAGATGAACGCCAAGAGCAGTGCTTAATTTTTTCAGGTTCTCACCAAGTTAATCTAGGGGGGCGATCGACATGAGCATACCATTACCCAATCTCGACGATCGCACTTATGCGGAGTTAGTCGAGCTTGCCTACTCTCAAATTCCCATTGAATATCCGGAATGGACCGATCGCAACCCCAGCGATACCGGAATTATCCTGATCGAGCTTTTAGCATGGCTGACAGAAATGCTTTTGTATCGAGTCGATCGCATTCCGGATCGGAACACAGAAACTTTCCTCAAATTGCTTAAAGGCAAGCCAGACTGGACGCGAGACAAACAAGATTTAGAAACTGCAATTCGAGAAACTGTCTTAGAATTACGCCAACAGTATCGCGCTGTTACCCCTGATGACTACGAAAGGATAATTTTAGAAGACTGGAATCAAAGCGAAAATGCTACATCTTTTCCTAAGATTAAACGGGCGCGATGCTTATCTCGGCGCAATCTTACCCTGGTGGATGAAAATCAAAAGAACCGAGATAAAGCCGGACATTTTAGTATCATTGTAGTTCCCGATCTTTCCGTTGACTCGACCCCAAAACCTAGCCCAGAACTATGCACTGCATTGTGGCAGTATATAGATGAGCGTCGGCTCTTAACTACACGCCATCACATTGTTGCGCCCGAATATGCTGAAGTTAGTATTTCAGCTAACTTTTACCTGGAAAAAGGAAGTCAAAAAGAGGAAGTTAAAAAGCAACTTAAAAAACAAATTGAAAAATTTTTTCATCCTCTAGAAGGCGGGTCAGACAGCAAGGGTTGGTCTTTTGGTCGAAATGTATATATTTCTGAAGTTTACGCACTTTTGAATGAGACTGACGGAATCGACTATGTGGAAACTGTTACTCTTAAACCGTATTCACCTACAAATTCTGAATTTGCTAGAGAATTTAAAATTAAACCTTATGAGCTAGTCAAAATTAAAATTGAAAACTTAGAAATAAAAGAAGGTTAAAAAAGTTATGCCAACTAATAGTTCAGATAACAAAAAGAGCAGTTATTTAGAGTATCTACCAGCCACTGTTGAAGCCGATCCTATTATCAATGGTTTTTTGCTTGCTTTTGAGTCTATCTTAGACAAATTCGATGCTGAGGATAAAAACAATTCAGTTAACCAGCCTTTCGGATTTGGAGAGTATCTCGATCACATCCACACCTACTTTCTTCCCTGTGATTCTCAAGGTAAAAGAGACGAACAAGCACCGACAGAGTTTCTTCCTTGGTTGGCGAGTTGGGTTGCTCTCAGTTTAAGAGATGATTGGGAGGTAGAGTTTAAGCGAAAGTTTATCAGTAAGATTGTCCCTTTGTATAGTAAAAGGGGTACAAAAGCCGCGCTAGAGGAAATACTAAACATCTACACAGGCGAAAAAGTTTCTATCTATGAATTTGAGGAACCTCCGGGCTACTTTCAAGTAGAAATGACTTTAAGCGAGGTAGACTCAGAAAATCTCAGACGCAAGGAAAATATAGCCATCGCAATTCTAAATTTAGAAAAACCCGCTCATACTGTATTTGCTTTAAAAATCTTATTTCCAACAATGCGGATTATTAATGATTATAAAATGGATAAAGATAAACCAATTGGCATCTGCGTCGGGAAAAATACCCTATTAGGAACAACAACAAACAGGTAAATATAAATCAATAAGGAGGCAACTAATGGCAGACTATAACATACCCGATCGCATCCAAAAAAGAGTCCGTTATTTTGACGGACAATTCTTAAAAGACCAGGATTTTGTTGACGAGCAGAAGTATCATATCAATCGCCAGCGATTGCAAAATAGATTGCACGTTTTCGGGATAATCGAAGGGTTAGATATCCAATATCAGGAAGGAAAAGTTATAGTCAATCCGGGGACGGCGATTGATCAAAAAGGGAGATTGATAGTTTTAGCTAACTCAAAAGAAATTAACCTAGAGAATAGCAGTGATTTTGGTAGTTTGGTGATTTTCTATCAAGAAAAAGAATCGGATATAGCCACGACAAGAGAAGAAAACAATGAAAAGGAGAAACAGGGTAGCGCCGGCAATACGCGCTGGTATGAAGACCCGGAAGTTACAGTAGTTAGGAAACCAACTGAAGAACAGGTTCGCCTGGGAAATATTAAATTTGATAATAATGGTAATGTTGTAGTTTCCTCCTCAAATCGTCAATATTCTGGGGTGTTTTTGCCTGCGGGAGATAGTAAGGGAGTGACGCTGAGAGCAGGTGGCGAACAGAATCCCAATTTAGCGATTCTCGATGGGGGTTTGAGCATTAGTGGGACACTAACTGTTACAGAGCATACGGAACTGGACAAGACTTTGACAGTAAAGGGAAACACAACGATTGAGCAAGAACTGACAGTAAAAAGTATTCTTCTTGGAGAAAACCGAACAGGTGTCGCGCTGCGATCGAATGGCGCTGAAAATCCAAATTTAGCTATTCTTACTGGCAGTTTGAGCATTAGCGGAACGCTTGAAGTAAAAGGAAAAACTACCATGACAGGAGATATCACAACACCAGGCAGTCTGACAGCCCGAAAAATCACGGATGGGAAAGTCACTATCACCAAAGGCACTATCCAAAAAGGAGCGTCTGAAATTGATTTAAGCACAGAACAGAACCCAGATTTAGGTCTTTATTCACAAGAGGAAGGCCACTGGCTCAGATTTGTATCAAACAAAGGTGGCTTTTTATTTTCGTCGGCTGGAAAATATGGCAACGGTTCAGATCCTTTAGTAAAAATTGATCCGCAAGGAAACTTAACTGCAAAAGGCGGTTTGACCGTGACAGGGAACACGCAACTGAAGGATTTGAATGTCAGCGGAAATTTAAATATAACTGGGACGAACAACCTCACAGGAAATATCAACACAAATGGCAGTCTGACAGCAGGAATAATTACCGCAGAGCGGGTATTCGTGAAGAGCGGTTTCATTCAAAAAGAAGGAGACACACCCGTTGACTCAGCCAAAGGTTCTGACATGGGAATCTATTCAAGAAGACTAGGGTTTGCAATGAGATTTGTTACTAATGGCGGCGATTTTTATTTTTACAAAGATGGAGATTATGGAATAAAAGACGACGACAAATTACTCACGATAAGCAGGGCAGGAGATCTAAAAGTAAAGAGGGAAATATCCTGCGAAGGAGATCTAAAAGTAAACGGGAAAATCTCATGCGGGGGTAAAATTCTTATACGCTCCTATAAAAATAAATATTTGAGTCATAGGGAAGACGATAATGCAAGGTTTCAACAAAAAGAAAAAGACGTACAGCAAACATGGGAAGAGATGACCCTCGAAATGTCATCTTCCCGAGAGAGAAAAGAGAATATTTCTTCCCTCACAGCCGGGGAAGCCATCACAACGCTCGCTCAGTTGAATGCAGTAAAATATGACTATAAAAGCGAGCAAGCATTCCGGCAAACAATAGGATTTATAGCTGAAGAGATGCCAGAAAATCTTGCCAGTGAAGACAGAAAGACCATATCCCCATTTGAGGTCATCCCTATTCTCACGAAAGTGCTACAAGAACACCAGAAAACGTTAGACCAAATCCAAATTCAAATGAAGGAAAACAAATAGGAGTAGGCTACTCTAAAACGAAAGGTACAAAAACAAGGAAGCAAATGAAATTACTACTTTCCCAACGCCTCCAAGCGCTCAAAGCAGAATTTGAAGCCGGACAAAAACTCCAAGCGGAATATGAAACGAAACAGCGCACCTTGAGAGAAACACTCCTGCGGATAAGCGGGGCAATTCAGGTACTAGAAGAAGTCATCGCCGAAGCAGACAGTGAGGCAAATGGCGAAGTGTCTCAGCCCGATGATAGTCCAGCCGAAGTGGAACCGCTTGGTGGACTGGCATCGGCAGGAGAAGGGACGTAAGGGACGAATTTTCCCCCGACTATTTGGGTCAACAGTCAACTCGTACAATACACATTGTGGAAGGAGGAACAAATGGACAAACAAAGCACGCACCAAAAGAAACCCGCACCCACGCGATCGCACCCCACCAAAACTAGCGTAAAATCCCCGGTACACCAAGAGGACGACCTGCAAGGGGCGATCGGCAATCGGCAAATGGGACTGCTGATGGAGACACATCCCCACATTCACCCATCCAGTCAAAACGCCACGATGGTGGGCGAGATGCCAATGCTGGGGGGTATGATGCCGGTCAGTCAGGGGAGGATTCAGCGTCAACCCTTATTCGGGGGTTTGTCCCAGGAGATGAGGTTGGAAAATGCAACTCTGGCGCTACCCGCAACAGGGGCGCTGGTACAGCGGAAGCTGACCCTCGGCACGCCTGGGGATATGTACGAAGAAGAGGCCGATCGGGTGGCGCGACAAGTGGTAGACGAAATTCACAGTTCCCCATTCCGTGAACAGAATGCACAGTCGGAGGAGGAGAGGATACCTGCCGGAGGGGAAGCGGGACGGGTGCAACGGCAGATAACAGTGCGATCGGCGGGCGATGCTGGGGGAGAACTCTCTAGCGAGTGGGAAGGAGAGTTGCAGCGTGCCAAAAGCGGGGGACAGCCGCTGTCGCCGTCGGTGAAGGAGCCGATGGAGCGGGCGTTTGGGGCGGATTTTGGCGGCGTGCGCGTGCATACGGGGGCGCAGGCGGATATGTTGGCGCGATCGATTCAGGCGAAGGCGTTTACCACGGGGCAGGATGTGTTCTTTAGGCAGGGGGCGTATGAGTCGGGGAGTCGAGGGGGGCAGGAGTTGATCGCCCACGAGATGACCCATGTGGTGCAGCAGAATGGAGGAGCTTTAACGACAACACTAATGAAGTGTCAGCAGAAGGTTATACAGTGCGTAATTTTGAAAGCAGATGGAGAACATTACAAGAGGATTGGGAACAACCTCTCATGGTATAAAAATCTAAGTGATTTGCAGAAGCAGAAGGCTATGGACCTTCATAAGGAAACTAATTTATACACCGTTGATGATGTGTTGAAGCGAGTGCCAAATTCATCAGTCCAGGGGGGTGCGCCAACGAGAGCAACGATATCAACCAAACATGCTGACCTTGCTGCTTATAATACCAGTATTGTTACTTACTTAACTCAGATTCTCACAATTGCGTCCAAAGCAACGGACGAGCATATAGCTGAGACATTTGAACAGCCGGGTGGGGGTAAAAAAATGACCGTAACAACCGAGGAAAGCGTGGAGGACTTTTTTGAAAATAAAGGTATAAAACATGATCAACCACACAAGTGGCTCATGTATTTCACACGGCGTCTCAGAAATATGAATTCGAGTCTACTTAAGACTCAACGATTTCCTACAGGTAAAAACCTGAAATACAATATAGAAAACTCAATAAATATCACACTTAGTCAACCTAATGAGAGATCCAAGGTGTTTATGGATAATGTAGGATCATACATATCAGAAGCTACAAACTTGACAAACGAATTTAAGGAATTTAGTAACGAGGAGATGGGAGAAATGCTGCTGATGGATGACACGAAAGATATCCAAGCATTAGTCTCTAAAAAAGTAAATACTATAGCAAACAGAACTAAGAAAATAAACAAGCTTCCCCAGCCTGAAGTCTTAGCCAGAAAAATAAAACGCACGAGCCTGTTAATCAGGGGAATCGAATCAGGCAGACGACGCTCAACAGCGCCCATACTACGACTATGGCTGCGAAGGGTAAAGATGGGAAAAGAAACAGCATCGAACTTTTTACTAACGCATCCAATGGCTCCGATCGGCGTTACATCAAAGATTCACAAACAACACACACTAGCTCGAGAGGCTCGAAGAAAGGCATGTAGCGACTTATTAAAATCGACAATAGAAGATGTCTACAATCAAAGTGTAAAAGAGAAGCTAGAGACGGATTTAGCGGCCGCATTGATGGATTATTTAGATGCGAATGCATTCAATCCGAATGAAGTAAAAACGGCGGAGACATACCTAAAATATATGTTTAATCGAGTGCTGGAAGAACATGCCTAGTTTGATTGCGATCTAGCCAAGTGCGTTAATAAAGTAACGCACCGATTCATCTCAACTGGGTCTATTCAAGTGCGATCGCCAACGCCTTCAACACCAGAGCATCTTGCGCCGCCCAAATTTCCTTCACCTCTCCCCGCGCCGTCACCCGCCGCTGTTCTCGAAACCGATAAGTTCCCGATCGCAGTTGCGCCACTATCAGCCGTTTTTTCTCATCCCACCAGCGCCGCAACTGCCAGACATCACTATTATGGTGGTAGTGCTTGCGACGTTCGCACACCCACTCATAAGCCCGCTCGATAACCTCATCGCTGGTGACTCGAGCGATTAGCATCACAGCAACCCCCGCGAGTCAAGAAAGAAAAACGGCTAATTCTCCCATCCCTATTCTACCCATTCCAAAGAAAGCGCATCCAACTCTATCCGCACAACCCAAACTCATCCCTTACCCCCCGCACAATGGGCGAAGCAAACACCACCCCCCTCGAAGAATTACTCCCCTGGCTCAACCGCATTGACACCCTGATCCACAAAGCCGTACTCCTCGCCGAGTCCCACTACAGTCCCAATCCCGCCACCGCACCCTACCGAGGACTGCAAATCAGCCTAGAAGAAGTCGATCGCCTGCTGCAACGCCATCCCGCCGAACCCTTATTTGCCGCCGCCGCCCCAGAAACCGCATCCCCCCCAGCAACATCGCGGTTAGCATGGTTGCAGCGCCAATACCAGCTTGCTACCATCGACTTAGATATCCTCGCGATCGCCCTCGCCCCCGAACTCGATCGCCGCTACGAACGCCTCTACGCCTACCTGCAAGACGACGTTCGCGCCAAACAACCCACCGTCGATCTCGCCCTCAACCTCCTCTGCACCACCGCCGCCGACAAACTGCAACAGCGCGATCGCTTTTCCCCCGACGCCCCCCTGATCCGCCACCATCTCCTCCACCTCCACAGTCAACCCGACATCCCCACCCCCCTCCTCGCCCACACCCTCCACCTCGACGCCCAAATCGTCCGCTACCTCATGGGAAACAGCGGACTCGATCGCCGCCTCGCCCCCTTTTGCCACCTCATACCCCCCACCCACACCCTCAGCGAACAGTTCCTCAACCCCGAACTCCAGCACAAACTCAGCGCCATCGCCCAAAACCCCCAACCCCGCTGCCTCTACTTCCAAGGAACCGATACCAGCAGCAAACGCAGCGCCGCCGAAGCACTAGCGGGAGAACTCCACACCCCCTTACTCGCCGCCGACTTCTCCCGCCTCACCGCCAACCTCAAATCCGAACTCGAACCCACCCTCAAACTGCTGAGGCGAGAAGCTCACTTTCAGAATGCCCTCCTCTATCTGGACGGATGGGATAACTTATCGGGAAGCGATCGCACTATAGCCTGCGACTCCTTGCTTTCCACCCCCGCAACTCTCACCATCCTCTCCGGAACCGAACACTGGAACCCAACAACCGGCGCTATGGGAGTCGTCACCGTACCCTTCACACTCCCCGATTTTCACCAGCGCCGCCACATCTGGCAAACTCACCTCGCAGATGCGGGAATTTCCTTGACAGATTCCGACTTATATGCTATTGCCGATCGCTTTCGCCTGACGAGCGATCGGATTGCCGATGCGATCGCCATCGCTGGCAATCGCATTTGCACAGAAGGGACGAACGACACCCAACCCAATTTAGCAGAATTGTTCGCAGCCGCCCGCACCCAATCCGGTCACGACCTCACCCTACTCGCCCGCAAAGTCGAGCCCAAATATCGCTTAGAAAATATTGTCCTGCCAGAGGAGCAAAAAACGCACTTGCGTGAAATCTGCGATCGGGCTCAACATCAATCGAAAGTCCTGTCCGAGTGGGGATTTGACAATCACTTTTCTATGGGAAAAGGGATAAACGCGCTGTTTACAGGGGTGCCCGGAACAGGTAAAACAATGGCAGCCGAAGCGATCGCCCGCGAATTGCAGCTCGACCTCTATAAAATAGATTTATCCCAAATCGTCAGCAAATATATCGGCGAAACCGAGAAAAATCTCGATCGCATCTTCACCGCCGCCGCCACATCCAACGCCATCCTGTTATTTGACGAAGCCGATGCCATATTTGGCAAACGTTCCGAAGTCAAAGACGCGCGCGATCGCTACGCCAACATAGAAATCGGCTACCTCCTGCAAAAAATGGAAGAATATGAAGGCATCGCCATTCTCACCACCAATTTAGGCAATAATATCGACGATGCCTTTACCCGCCGATTGAGTTTTATTATCGGATTTCCCTTTCCTAAAGAAGCCGAACGATACCAAATTTGGCAAAAGATTTTTCCCGCTTCTACCCCTCGAAGTGCAGATGTAGATTTGGAATTTATGGCGCGTCGCTTCGAGATAGCTGGCGGAAATATCCGCAATATCGCCTTAGCTGCCGCATTTCTTGCTGCTGCCGAAGGTGTAGAGGTCACGATGTCCCATCTCCTTCGCGCTACCCGACGAGAATATCAGAAAATTGGCAAGATAATTTTGGATGAAGACTTAGGCAGTTATGCCAAGTCGAGATAAACTGTTTGCTGGGAAGCATCCCGTTTTTCTGAGCAAAGTTTGTTGATAGATTCTCTAGTTTCTATTTTATCCCAACTTTTGCATAATCAGTAGCCGGGAGCGACCCGGTAAAGCGCTTTATTTACGACAAACTCATCGAATTTCAGCTTGGATAATTTCAGTTTGCTCTTTGGTTAAAAGAGCGAAATCTTCGGCTTCGAGCGAAGTGCCTAAAATCACAACTTAACCGTAGATAATGTCTCCATTACAAATTTTGCAAGTAGGATTTATCTCTTTCCTTAAAAACTCATTGTCACAAATCAAACTAATTGCCTTATCGCTGAAACTGTTATGGGAAGCAACTTCAATGTAAGCAGATGAACCTGGATTTCCTACTAAATTTTGCATTTCTGCAAGAGCCAGCATTTTCCCTGTGAGGAACAACCATCTTGCAGATACCATCGTCACTTGCGTCTGTGTCCGCTGTGGGCGGAGTCAAGTGCTATAAAAAGCGGGCTATCGTGCGCGCAACTTCCCCTTGCTTCTAACCAATCGGCGATCGCCCGAACAGTCGCCACGCCCAAGTCCACTACTTCCGACGCTCGTGCCGCGTCTTTTACCCCATATCCGCTTGCGTCTTACTCATCGGGTCAAAGTCACGGACACTCAATTGACTAACTTCGTTAACACCCTAAAAGTCTGGGATGAGAGAAAGTGGGGAGGCGATCGCTTCGCTACTTTCAGCCTTATTTTGCTGCACCGTTGCGTCCGATAAAGTCACAATTGTAGCTGGTGAAGCATCGGAACGACTGCATTTCTTACGCTTGGAAAATATAGGAAAACTCTAAAGTGTGACTCAGACGATTTAGTTTAATGGCAAGTTTGACAATCTTAGGGGTTGCAGGCTTAACAAACCCTCAATCTGCATCTGAAAATTCTCACGGGTTGGGTCGATCGGAGCGATCGCCCCCATCGGGAAATTTCTCGCTCAAACTCAGATCGAAATAATACTGACACCAAAATTCTGCTACCTCCAACAACATGGGTACTGATTCAGCCACGATACCCGAACCAGACTGCAATCCATAGCCTTCTACATATTCTCTAGCTAGTTTGTAAGTCCAATAGGGAAAATCTGTCTCTACGAAACACCGCAGTGCATACTCTAGCTTTAATAAATCTCCGCTGCGGACAAAGCGCACCGTTGCCCACCTAAAATTACGGTAGTCATCCCCTTACAAGCCATCAATGTCTCTCAATAAGTTTCTGAGAGATTGCCTGCTTTCGTAACTAGGACTTTCTAAGTAACTTTGCATCAGTGAAATTGCCTCATCCACTAACTGTTGTTGCTGTGCCCATTCTTCACTGGTGAAGTGTTCGGGACAAGTCGCCTGATTTATCTGTTGTTGTACCCGTTGAGCAATGTAGATCGCAAACTTTTGGGCAGCAACTGTATCGGTACACAGACTTTTGATACTCGTCAACCTGGTTATCGGTATAGCAAGTCGAGCTTTTTCAACTTCCTTAGTGGCTTGAATCCACTTTTTGATTTTATTGGCAGTAGCACGTTGTTGGTTGTTTTGTTTCATTCACCGTAAATCTCTTTCAGTACAACTGCCAATCCCGCGTCTAAATCTTGCAGCGCTTCATCTAGGCTCTCATAGCTATCTTTTCCGAACCACAGCATCCCACCACAATCGATCGCTCGCACAAAAGATGTTAAAGGACTCTCTGCGCTCGCGCCGATTTCAATCCAGCCTTCATGTTCGTATACCCAACGGGCTATGTTAGGGTACATCTGTTCCAACGAAAATTTCATCTGAACTAGCTTGCTTCCGGTGTGTGCATTCTTACTATAACGTCAGACTTCAAACCACAATTAATTTTCAATCCTGATGAAACCCAGTATATCAAGGAATGAGCTGCTATTCCCAAAATAGATAGAGTTGGTGAGTCCAGGATTGTATTAGTTTTTGTTGCAAACTTATTTGATAAGTTGATACTCCGCATCATATCTTGGCGTAAATGAAGGTTCCCACCACGTTCCTGCTTTTACAGGTAGCGAAGAAAGTGTCTGCACTCAATATGACGGGACAGTGGGAATGCGAGCGCAACGCAAATAAAGACGAGAACGATCGCCATCCCTGCCAGAAGCAAGAAGTTCTCTTTTCAATCAAAACCGGGTAGTAGAGACGTTCTGGTGGAACGTCTCTGCTGCTTCCAAGTTGTCTCACCTTCAAGCAGATTCAGGTATGCTCAACCGACCAATTCTCCACCGCAGTAACAAGAACTATCCGCACAACGATAGCAATAGACGCGATCGCATTCGACACACATTGATAAGTTTTCTAGTTTGTAAGTTTCAACGCAACCAGTGCAGCATTCTCGCTTTCTCAGCATATTATTGTAGTTATCACTGCCAAGTGCTCTGTAATTTGCACCTCCAAACAGTGTGATATTAGAACTAGCTTCTTCGGTTTTTCTAGCTTCGACACTAGACCATAAATAAGCCCTAACACGGTCATAGTCCAGCGGAAACACTTCTGTATCGCTTTTTTCGTTATTTAACCATTGAGTCATTCTAGTTTCAAAGCGTTCCCTAAATGTTGCCATTGCAATTACCTCATAAGTAAATAAGACCGGATTAATGCTGATTTCAGTCAATCATTAGGTTCAATATTAACAAGAGATTCATGCCGATTCAATCTGAAAGTCTTTCTCGGTCTTGGTTAGAAGCTATTTTAGTCGCGGCTTTTGTTGAAGTCCCGTTAAGAACTACCCCCGACAGATGCAGTAATGCAGTAAGTATGCAAGACTTTGGAGCATCGGGTCGAGTATACACGCCTGCATGAAAATAGAGGGACACGGACAAGCCAAAATATTCACTCAACAGGAAATCGAACTCTTGTTCAACGAAGGTTTGCAAACCTCACGCGATCGCACCTTGTTTGGAGTTTGTCTCTACACCGCCTGCCGCATCGCCGAAGCGTGCTCGCTGTCCGTTGCAGATATTGATACTGCCAAAGGGAAAGTCCGCCCCGAAATCAACGGACGCAAGGGCAACACCAAGGGCAAACTCCAAACCCGCACCATTCCCGCAATCAAAGACTTGCGAAGCCTTTTGGCAGCTTGGAAACCCAACGCCGGCAAGACATATTAATGCTATGGTAAATGAGTTAACTCCTAAGTTAAACTTAAACAAGTTATTTACATCATTTCCTAAATGGGTTGTAACGTTGTAAAAAAGCATAAGTTAAATAAATAGATCCACCAGTTATCAGCATGAGTTGGTAGATTTTAAAAGCTATAAAGTCTAATACAGATTCTTTTTCTTCTTGTATTTTAACTGGCTGGTAACCGCTAACTCTGTTTTTATTAATTCTCGTGTTTAGACTAGAATCGTCCGCAGGGAGGTTATCTTTAGGGAGGTTATCTTTTATTTTTTTGACAAGGAGTTCCCAACTCTCAGGCTGTAATCGAATGGCATCATCAGCACCACTTTCTGCGAAGTATCTCTCCTGGTCACCTACCATGAGTTGACCGCGCAGGTTTAAAATAACGGGAAGTTGTGCGGTTTCCGGGTTAAGCTTTAACATTTTGGCAATCTCTACCCCATTCACTTGTTTATCATTGTATTTACCCGAATAAGCTGTATTAACCATAATTATATCCACTTGCTTATTAACAGCGATTTGCATTGTGGTTTCTACATCAAACCCATAATATGCAACCAAATTAAATTTTATAATAAACCGCATAGCCGCTCCGCTAAAATTTAAACGATTATCTCCAACTATTAAAACCTTTATAGAGGCTGCAAGTTGTTCGGGTTCCTCAATCTCTGCGATAGCACAATGATTCATAGGATGAAAATTAAAAATAGCAATTATCTTTAATTTTTCATTCTGGAAAGTCACTAAATCCCTATAGTTTTCTGCGGGCAGTGAGCAATAGACTAAATCCCCATGACCGGAATTTTTAGCTGAATCACAAACCAGTAATTTGACATAACAAAGCCAGAAAGAAAATCTACTATTCATTAATTGATATCCCCTCCTAGTATTTCTAAGATTTCCCCAACCTCTGTCAAGTCGGTCTTATATCTCTTGAGTTTGTGCGAGTTGTTGCCCTCGCGATGTCTCTTCGTTGCGATCGTTCAGGCGCTCAATTTTCCCAGCCGCTCCTCGAACTCTGCGAACTCAGCCACTAATTTATTGTTTAGCATTGTGTCTATTTTTTTGTCTAGCAGTAGTTGAAACACCAGCACGTCAGCTTCAATGCTGGTATCGATAGATTGCGGCTTGTATCCCGATTTGACGGTGACTGTTGGTATTGGTGGCATGGTGCAATCTCGATCGAGGGCATAGATTCCACAATTGTATTGCAGGAGCGAAGTTTTTCAGGCGGATTGAAAAAGGTGATGTCTTTTTTTAATTATTATGAAAAATTGAACCCGTAAAAACACTTGCTATAATAATATTCAGAGCAAAGGCAATAGTTGCTAGAGCCAATAACCAGATGGAAAGATTTAGACGTTTACCTTTCTTGATTGCAGCTTCCTCAAATAATTCTCTAGCTTCCACCCAAGTATTTGTAATATAAGCTCTGCATCTTTCATCGGACTCATTGTACCAATAATCAGTCATTAACTCTCTGGGTTTAACAATAGTACCGATAGGGTTAGATCTGTAGCTGCGACGGTAATCGATTGGTTTGGGCTTAACTAGCACCCTCAAAAGAGCTGCCCCTAAGTGCTCTGGAGCGTGAATTACATCGTCGCGAATCAAGATATCGCCTATCATCAACTTATCAGGTGGATAAAAAACGCATTGAAGACTACCGACTTCGCTGTTGCGGTACAAGAGTTTGGCAAGAAAATATGAGTCTTCGTCCCCGTTTACTTGCAATCGGTATTCTTGTCCCTGGCGATCGCGAACAATCATTCGAGGGGTGTTTTCCGATGAACTTTCCAACATCATTTATTTTTAGAATACCTGATAGCGATTGTTCCTCACCGAATCTACGATCGCCTCTTCTTTCCCCTTGACCCCGCTTACCCACCGCATTAAGAAATACCCCGAACGATGCAGTAATGCAGTATTTGCGGCAAACTCTCAGGTGTAGGGTCGGTATACACCAAGCATGAAGATAGAACGGCACGGACAAGCAAAAATCCTTACGCAGGAGGAAATCGAACTGCTGTTCAACAAAGGTTTGCAAACCTCGCGCGATCGCACCTTGTTTGGGGTTTGTCTCTATACCGCTTGTCGGATTGCCGAAGCTTGTTCCCTGGAAGTCATCGATATTTACACTGCCAGAGGTACAGTCCGACCTACAATCAACTTCCGCAAAGCCAACACCAAAGGCAAGATCCAAACCCGAACGATTCCCGTCATTGAAGATTTGCGATCGCTTCTGACATCTTGGAAACCCAACGCTGGCCAGACTTATTTATTTCCCGGCCGCCACCCTGCCCACCACTGGAAGCATTTGCACCCCGACTCAGCGGACAAGCTTTTGAGAAAAGCGTTCGAGCGAGCTGACATCGAGGGAGCATCCACCCACAGCTTCCGTCGCACCGCCCTTACCCAGATGAGCAACGCCGGAATTCCGCTGCGGATTATTCAAGAAATCAGCGGTCACAACAACCTCGAACAGTTGCAGCACTACTTAGAAGTGAAGCCGGATCAAGTCAAAGGAGCGATCGCCTCTTTATCGATGCTTTCCTACACCGGAAAAGGTACATTTCCCGGTCTAGAGCATGAATTGCCTGCTGTGCCGTTACCGAAAGAGCAACTGTCACAAGACCTATCAGACGACACGGCCCAAGAAATTCCTGATTGGTGACGAGCAATTTTAGATTTTAGATTTTAGATTTTAGATTTTAGATTTTGGATGCAAGGATTAAAGTCACGCATCAAGAGCATCGAGTGCCTAGAGCTTTCTTTCCCCAAGGCAGAAGCCCTAACCCCTGGATTTGTTGTTAGAATTGTCGGTCATGTGGAGCGGGTGCATCTACGAAACCTGCTTTTAGGAGAATTGTTGACAATGTGGCTAAAATTTGGTGTTGCTCTCAGTGGCGAACTGACGAGCATTGATGAGGTTGTGCGCGGAAAAACTCAGCTAACTTGTCTCTACTGCGGTGGCGGATTGACAGCAAAAAAGGGGTCAGTGAAAGAACATCACTTCGCGCACACTGAGGAAACTTGCAAACCAGTCTCGCAGCGGATTAAAACCAAAGCGTTTCCCTCGCTGCCCCTCTACGATAATTTCAACGTGCAACTTAAGGGAGAGGAATTGGAGCAATTGAAAGTGCTGTGGAAAGAGTACGGGGCCCAAAAGCGATCGATTCCCAAAGACTTGGTAAACTTTCGGTGGGAACTCAAAGGATTGGTGGAGTCGGAGGGCGATCGCTCTTATCACTTTACCGACTTGGGTAAAATCCCCGTCGGCGCGCTTCCCCTGGCGCTGTTCAACAAAGTCCAAGAACCCTTGCTGCTATCAGAGTTAATGAAGTTAGAAGGCTCTGTAGAGATTGCTGAAGCTGCGGGGTTATCTTGCTTGGAAGAACGGCGGGCTGATTTGCTGATTTATCGAGCGCAGCTTCGTCGGATTCTGGTGAATTCGCTCTATTTCCTGGAGGTCAAAGCGGACGGCCACTGCTTCTATAAAATTGGGGTGACAACTCGATCGATCGAGGAGAGAATCGCCGAAGTGCAGCGGGATGTGAAAGCGCATTACTCGGATGTGGTTGTCAATTTGCTGGGATTGTGGGAACACCGGGGGAATGTCGAACTGTACTTCAAGCACCGATATCAACCCTTTAATTACCGGATTGGCAAGCTGACGGAGTATTTTGTGTTTCCTGATGTCAAAGCCGTGCTGAATGATTTGTATGAGATGAAACCCAAAATACTGAGTGATGTTGAGTTGGAGGTGATCGGCGGCAGCGTGGAAGAGGATGTGAGTTAACATCGAGAGAGCAGCGGGTTAGATAAGTGCGCTCGCACTTACAAACATAATTGATTACAGTACAGTTACAAGTGTTAATTAAGCAACTATCCCTAAAAAACTTTAGGTAATTATGAAACACTTTTCACTCCGAAACAAAAAGTATACTCGTGCAAAGACTCAATAATTTACTACCATAAAGCACCCCATCTGATTATACAACAGGCATACAATGTTCGCTGGAAAAAAAGTTGAGCTAATCGCTCACTGAGAACGTGTTAATATTTTGTTGAAACGAGGGTATGCGCTCTTCAAATTCCTCAGCACTGGTAGTAAATGCAACAGTCCACATATTGCTTCCCTGCTTAATCGTGTAGACTATCTGTTTGACAGATGTTCCATTCGGAATTATTGTTTCTGTCCCAATCTGACCTGCCTGATAGCCGCCAAGCGATACCTTCTTCTGCTCCACGACACGAATTTCGCTAGGTAATTGTTTGGTAATCATATCCAAGTATGTATCTGTCGTCACTGTAGATCCAACTGACTCTACAGCAATAGCGACATTAGTCAGAAAACCGGCTTTACCCACCTTCGAGTCATGAGCCCAAATGGCGTATGCGGATGGATTCTGTTTGAGAGACTGAGCTACCTGCTGATAGTAGGGTCCCCAAGATTCCAGCTCTTGAACCACCACGTCCAGATTTTTGCTGATATCTCCGCCCCTATAACTCTCCGGTAACTGCAATTGGGCACCGCGTCCCTCAAACTTTTTCCAACCTGGGATGGTGGTGGTTTGTGTGGCGGCAAACGGACTTGATGTTTGTTGAGAGGTTTCTGGCTGCTTGCAGCCTATGACTAGGCTTGGTAGCAACAGACAGAGTATCAGCAAAAAGTGTTTTTTATTCATGGAATTATAGTTTATACCCCAACTTGGTATCACTCATGATTGTACGTCTGAACGCAACTTGGTATGAGATTTGATATATTTTTGGTACTTCGGCGAATGTAACTTTAACACTCACCTCTCTCTTTGTGATTAATTTAATCTAAATAGCCAGCAGATTGATTTATCTTGTACTTGGACACAGGTCACGGCCAGTTGGCGGTTTATGGCGCGCTTGTAGCTCTCTTCTTCAGAAATCCGTTGTAAGGTGGTGGGATGGCGGAAATATACCACCCCGCAGACACCATCTATGCTCATGCTATCCTCGGCACAAGGTTTTTCTCCACGCCCTTGTAATCCCCACGTCATTTTTGTTTGTACGCCATCTTCCCAACGCAAAGTCCTTCCTCCGCCTCCAGCCCAAGAAACCGACTCATAGATGCAGGTTTGTTTAAGTTCTACTTTGTCTTGACGAAGCAACCAACAGGAAACAGATGCTCCCTCAATTCTGCCTGCGCGTGCAGGTGTGGCAGCCATGCCCAGTGCTAGAATCGGTAAAAAAACCGACAAAGTTTTCAAGTTTTTATCCACGGTTAACATATTCGGAAATAAGCGGAGTGTCAGGCTTGGCAAGTTCTATTGTCACCATGACCAATCTATTACCAAACTTGTTGCCGATCGCCACCAATACGCCAATTTTGGGAGAAACCGAACCAAACCCAACACCAACCATGCCCCCAATCTCGAAGAATGCGGTCGCTACACTTTATATGAACGCAACCCGAGCCCCCATTGCATCGGCAAACTAACTAATTATTTCGCGTGTCCTAATGTCAAGGTCGTGCTGCGGGGTTTGTACGAAAGGGCACCCAAAATGCTGAGTGATGTTGAGTTGGATGCCAAAGGCGACGGGGGTAGGAAGTGAAGAAGTGCGATCGCGAAACTGGTCAAATCTTGCGGATTGTATCGTTGGCTGGAGCAATATCAACTGCAATCACCGTAGCATAGGAATCGAGGGCAAGCGAGGGCACTTGAATCGTTAACTCCCCAAGAGGATCGGGACTTAACATAGAATCGACAATGGCACAGCGAGTTGAGTATTGTAATGATTCCCCTCCAGCGACTTTAGAAACGGCTTGAATCCGTTTAATGGGTACACCTCTTACTGTTACTGAATCGTAGGGCTTCATCAGCAAGAATAAGTAAAAGCAATTGCCCCGCCGAGTAGAAGGGCCGTAGAATTGCCAAGGTTCCAGTCCAGGCTGTGTTCCTACGATACTCTGGGCATGAACAGCCATCCATGCTTCTACCAATTGCAACAAATCCAATTGTTCAGATTGAATCTGCCCATTGCCCATAGGACTGACATTCAACAGCAGATTGCCGCCTTTACCTGCAACTTCACAGAGGGTATGAATAAGTTGGCGAGGTGACTTGAATTGGGTGTCATAGAGGGTTGTAACCCCAGCTTTCATTCAAAGTTAGGCAAGCTTCCCAAGTACGTTGAGGCGGTTGGGGGGGAATGAATTGTTCGCAGGTATCGAAGTCTCCAAATCCAGGGAGGCGATCGTTGATTAGCAAATGCGGTTGCAGCGAGCGAATCATTTCATTTAGCTGTCTAGCTTGCCATTGTTCTGGTTTTCGCTCCCAACCGCCATCAAACCAAAGCAAGTCAATCTTTCCGTAGTTGCTCAACAATTCTTTGACTTGAGCGAACATAAATTCAAGGTAGCGCTCCCACTGAGAATTCGTCGGCTGTCGAAACTTCCCAAACTGATACGGTTTGTCGGCTTCTGTGAAAGCCGGGTAGTCAGGGTAATGCCAGTCAATCAAGGAAAAATACAACCCAATTCGCAAACCCTCCGCCCGCATCGCGTCCACAAATTCTCGGACAATATCTTTTTTATACGGCGCATACTCGATAGAAAAGTCGGATTGCTGGGTATGAAATAAGGAAAACCCATCATGATGTTTAGCCGTCAAAATCACATACTGCATCCCCAAGCGTTTTGCTAAATTAGCCCAAGTTTGAGGGTTGTATTCAGTCGGATTGAAAGTTTGGGCGGTGCGGTGATAGTCCGCTACCGGGACATCTTGGCAGTACGGCAAGCTAAAGACGCCTCCGACCAAGGGCCAAGATAATTCGTACCCGCACTGGCTGCTGTGACTCCAATGAACAAACATTCCCAATCGTGCTGTCTCAAACCAGTTGTTTTCTTGAGTCATTAGTTCACCCTTAAATATAGGCGGTATTGTGAAAGAGTAATGTTTACTCGCAAGTAAAATTAATAAGCTAAGGTATACTTCTTTGTTGGATTTGGCTGCAATGAACCTCCCCATAATACCCCACTGAAAATCATGAAAGCAGACACCATCGAAATTGTTGGTTTTCACGCACATATTTACTTTGACAGCGATAGCCGTGATGCTGCGGAGCGTGTACGCGAAGGATTGGCTCAGTTTGAGGTGCAGCTAGGGCGTTGGCACGATAAACCCATTGGCCCTCACTCTCAAGCGATGTATCAAGTTGCGTTTTTACCCCCGCAGTTTGGCAAAGTCGTTCCTTGGTTGATGCTCCACCGCGAGGGGTTAGATATTCTCGTCCATCCCGAAACAGGGGACGATGTGGCAGACCATACTCTACATTCTTTGTGGCTGGGAGAAAAACTAGAGCTGAATGTCGAAGTTCTGCGACCTAGGACAGCCAACGCGAAGTTTTAAGTCATCGCTTTCTGCGGTGGATTGCTCTATGTAGAGCAAACACTACTTGCTAGGTTCGGTAGTCCGCAAACTAAATTATTTGCTCAGAGATATCGTTGATTAATTAGTCAAAAACAGGCTAATCTTTGGCAATTGTAATTTATTTGAAGTAACAAATGACAGTTAAAGCTATTTCTGCCACCATCCTTTTAGGTGCGATTCCGCTTCATGTTTATCAACTACCCGACGGCGGCTACAAAGTCGATGCGATTGGAGTTATGAACGCGGTGGATAAAAAGGGTAACGCATTAACTAAGTTTCTCGCTGGGAAATCGGCTTTAGCTCTGCCTTTTGGCGGATACAATTTTACACAAGCCCAAAGCATTCCAGTGGAAGGCAACGCTCAATTAATCAAGCCTATTCCCATTGCATTAGCTACAGCATACTGGCTCAATGAAGCAACCAAAGGCAACGTAAAAGCTCAAGCTTTAGTTCAAGCTAGCATGGCAGAATCTATCGAACGGCGGGCTGACGCAGCATTCAGCATCAAGCGTACTGAACCTGAGTACAATCTGCGGTTTGGGGAATTTTTTGAGTCAGTTATGTTGGAGAACCGGCAAGAGATTACGGGCAGGAGATTGCCCGGTGACGATTTGTACTTGCCAGATGGGATTAACTGACCAGAAGTGCGATCGCTCATACAACTACGCTAGTTTTTTGAATTTGTTTATTTTATCCTCAAAGTACCTTGAATGTTTGACCCGTCACAAGCCCAACGATATTCGCACACTTTCAGACCAAGATTTATCTGAGTTTCTTCCTGATGCCGAAGATGACCGACACGAGTATAAAAGCAGTGCAATTAAAAAGGATAAAGAACTCGGCGATAAGATTGCCAAAGCAGCTTCGGGGTTTTGGAATAGCGGGGGTGGATTGTTTGTTGTCGGAGTAGATGAGAACGGTCAGCCTGATGGAGGAATATCTCTTAACGTGGGTCGGCAGTCACGACGGGATTGGATCGATCAGGCAATTTCACAAGTAATGCCTAAATCTTGTTATGTGATACACAGCATTGAAAATAGTGGCTGTGGTCTTAATATTGAATCTGGAAAAGGAGTATTTCTAATTGGCTTTGGCGACAGTGAAATAGGCCCGCACATGGCTCACGACCACTGTTACTACATTAGGGCGGGAGCGCATACTGTTCCGGCGGGTCACTTTATTGTCGAAGCCATTCGCGCTCGGCGGGGATTGAGAACACCGTTACTCAGCCACATTGTCCGCCTCAAGCCGGGAAATAGCAAAGTCATTCAACTCGGTATCGTTGCGTTGAACGCGGCCTCTGCGATTAATGTCTGCGTTCAAGCTGATATGCTGCCAAAATCCATCACCGTCGCACAATTAGACGAAAGTTTTTCTCTACGGTGTCCATTTATATCAGAACAATTTCCTTTATTTTTTGATATTTCTCTGATGATGATAGGCCGGGTCGAATTGCCCCCATTCAACCTAAAATTGACTTATTCTGATATTGCAAACCGCACATATAACCAAAGTTTTGAAGTTGATATCGAACGTCAATTGGGACCAAATCTCAGTTCGGACAAAGGAACTGATGCTATTGTGGAAAAACTTAAAGATATCGCCACAGCTATTACCAAAATTAAAAAGTAGCAATTAATTTTTCCTCACCGATCGATCCGATACCCTCGTCAGCGTTGCTGACACCCAGGAGTGTGTAGTATATACTGTATTATGCCAAGACAAAGCTTCCGAAGATTTTTATATGAATGCTGCTAATTCGGTTCTAAGCAATCATCTGCCTCAACCCACACTTTAAAGATTATGAGCAAACAGAAAAACAAACCTTGGGATGAAAAATGGGAAATTGTCAGGCCGATTGGAGGCGGCGGGCAAGGAGATACTTTTCTCGTTCAACCTAAAGATTCTCCTATTCCGCATCAGACTTTTGTATTGAAAATACTCAAAAATCAGAAAGCTTCTGAAAGGCGCAGGAGAATGCACAGAGAGGTTGCTGCGTTAAATACCCTCGATTGCCCCGGCATCCCGCGTTTGATTGAATCGAATTCCGATCAATTTGATTCCGATGTTCCGCTTTACATGATTGGTGAATTTATTGAAGGAAAAACACTTTCACAAATTCTAGACCCCGCTCCCTCTATGGGAATTGCGGATGCTGTTAATCTTGTTCTGAAACTTTTAGAGACTGTACAATACTGTCACAAACTTGGCATTGTACACCGAGATATCAAACCGGACAACATTATCATCCGCTGCAATGACATCAGCGCTCCAGTTCTTATAGATTTTGGCATATCATTTAACGAATCTGATACTGACAATACTACTTTGACGCCCGCTTGGCAGCAGCTTGGAAACAGATTCTTAGCACTTCCCGAGCTTCAGGTAAATAGCAGTATGCAGCGCGACCCCAGAGCGGATATTACACAATGCTGCGGGATTTTATTTTTTGCGATCGTCGGCTCACCTCCGGTCACTTTGCTCGACCATGAAGGAAGAATGCCCCATCAAAGACCGGAAAGTCAAAAAGCTTTGTCGAAAATCCCTTCCGATTTACTGGCTAAAGTGAATAGAATTTTTGACAGAGCATTTGGAACTCAAATCGACTACCGCTGGCAATCTATACCCGAGCTACAACAAGCCTTAACAGATTGCATTTCTGCAAATCAGAGCATTCATAATGCCGAACAATATATTGCTCACATCCAAAATAAAGTATCAACTTCATCTGATTACGCCCAACGCCAGTCTTTTAAAATACTTGCTCAACAGCTCGTTAAAGAGCTTTATAACGTAAGTCTAACTGTTGCAGGCGAACTTGGCAAAGGCTTTGGTACAATTCACGATGCAGAGGCAATAAACTTTAAAAATCGCGGTATTGTTCGGGTTAAAATAGACTGGGCTAAACTAAGGTTCTCGCAAAGTCACGGCATTACCAACGAATTTTTACCCAATATTTTTTTTCCTAAGTTTATAGGATCTGCAACAGGAAACGAACTCGTTTTGTTGGCAGAGGTAAATGGAGAGCAAGTTGAACTGTTAAGGACTCCTTTAAACGGCGAGCCTGACTTTACTACTTTTAGCGAACGTCTCCGGCTTTTCTATCTTGAAGGAGTGAGAAAATTAATAGGAGCTTGAACGACCAAACACTGCGAGAGCGCTCGTTCCCTACAATACAATAGTGCTAAACTCACGTATCTAGCAACTCCTGTAAAATCTGTTCTACTGTTACCTTCAACGGAGGTAAATTATTCTGTACGATCGCCCAAACTAGGTTTAGCGAGACTCTGAAATATTCATGCACTACAAGGTTTCTAAACGCTACAATTTGCGCCCAAGGCACGGACGAATATCGACCTGTTAACTCGGAGGATAACGCATTTGTTGCTTCTCCAATAATTTGCAGGTGATGAACAATCCAAATTTGGATTAATTCTTGGTTGTCAAATGCCTGCCTGCCAAGGCTAGCATATCGCTCAATTGCGGCTATTGCATCTAATATATCTTGCAGCCGTTCCGCTTCCCGCCTCATAAAAATTAATACGGGATGCGGGAAACTCAGTGGCTTCAGCCCGCTCGTGGGAAGCGACTCGGGGGACTTCAGTCCCCGTGTCTTTCTTAATTAGCAGAGTGATGCGGATCTTCGATGTATTTCCTAACAACTTCACTACTAATATTGCCTGCGGTACTAACAAAATAGCTGCTCGTCCATAAAGATGGCAGCTTTTTTAATTCGGGAAATTCAGCCCTTAAATTGTGACTAGAACGTCCCTTAAAGGCTTTAACAACCAATGCGGGTGTGTCCATCGGCTTAACTGCCACAAATAAGTGTACGTGATCTGGCGCTACTTCCAGAGCTAAAATATCCCAACCTTTCTCGATTGAAAGTGCTAAAAATATTTCACGCAGCTTAGTTGCTACACTGCCAACCAGAACTTTTTTCCGGCGTTGGGGATAAACACAAAATGGTAATTAAGTAGGAATTTGACGTGGTTGTGAGTCTGGTACTCAGGAAGTAGCAACATAAAGTTTTGTTGTTATGAATTGACTTATCCACTATACTCACCTAAACTAAATAAATCAACTAAATTTCGGGAAAAAGAGGTGACTAAAGTCAAAAAAACAATGGGAGTGCAGCAAGTATTGCTGTCTCCCACCAAAGAAGTTGAAGCCGTATTACAATATCTTTGTCGGCAATCCGGCAAGCTGTACAATAGTGCTGTTTACTTCGCTCGTCAAACACTTTTCAAAACAGGAAAACTGTTGACTGGAAAATTTGACTTGTCTTTTGAGCCATCAATTTCTAAGTCGATGGTTGCCAAGTCTCTGCCTTCGACACCCATGCAACAAACTTTAATGTCGGTTGCAGAGGCTTTTAAAGGTTTCAAAGAGTTAAGATCCTTGTATAACGAAGGTCAATTGCACTTTAGACCTAAACCTCCGGGCTATCTAACAGGATCTAAATTGTTCAAAGTGGCATACCCAAATTCTGGAGGATTAAAACCAGCATTAATTGGCAATCAGTTGCGATTTTCCTTGGGCTTGACAGTTAGACGCTGGTTTGAAATTTCGGATTTCCTTTTACCTATGCCGTCAAATATTGACTACACAAAGGTTAAAGAGTTCACGATTCTCCCTAAGAATGGCGCTTTCTACTTAGAAATGTCTTACGAAATAGAATGTAAGCAACATAATTTAGATTACAATCAAGCTCTATCAATTGACTTGGGGACGGCTGACAACTTAGCAGCTTGTATTGACACGCTCGGAAATTCTTTCTTGATTGATGCTCGCGCCATGAAGGCAAGGAATCAACTTTGGAATAAGAAAGTAGCGACTAGAAAAGAAGGAAAGCCCACGGGTTATTGGGACAGTTGGTTAGACCGCGTAACCCGCAAGCGCAATCACCAGATGCGCGATGGTATCAACAAAGCTGCAAAGTTGATCGTTGACCATTGTTTGAAACACGGTATCGGCAATCTAGTAATCGGATGGAACCAAGGGTTTAAGTCCAATGTTGATATGGGCAAACTAAATAATCAAAAGTTTGTTCAAATGCCTTTGGGAAAATTGAAAGATCGCTTAAAGCAACTTTGCAATTTGCACGGTATCAAGTTCACTGAAACAGAAGAAGCGTATACGTCCAAGGCTAGCTTTATTGATGGAGATTCCCTACCCAAATACGGTGAAAAACCGTCTGGGTGGAAAGCATCTGGAAAGCGCATTAAACGTGGGCTGTATTGCTCTGCCGATGGAACTATAATTAACGCGGATCTGAATGGCGCGGGCAATATTCTAAGAAAAGTAGCCAGTAAGTTAGGTGTAAAACTTGACCGACTGGGTAGACGGTGTTTGGCCACCGTAGCGAGAATTAGACTTTAGTAATAACTAGAGTTATTCTGTCAGCAGAATCTCAGTGGCTTTAGCCCTGAGAGTGTCAAAGTGGTACAGCTTCCTGCAAAACGCGCTCGCGAATGCGTTCTTTCAACATATCTACTGTGGCGATATCGACCTTGCGATTGAGCAGTTGTTCTAAATCAAGCAAAAGCCCACCTGGAAACCAAGGCGTAATTTTCTCTAAATCGTAATCCACTAACAAATCAATATCACTTTCTGGGGTCGCTTCGCCCCGTGCTACTGAACCGAATACGCGCACATTGTAGGCTCCGTGCTTTTGGGCAATGGCGAGAATTTGCGATCGCTCATAATACAGTAATTCTTGAATACCTAATCCTGTTTTTTTCATCACGCCCTCCACAGGGGTCATTGCTAGTTAATCAGCGAAAGTAGCCTAAAAGTTATCTGTAAGCACTCAAAGCCAAGCTATCAGACATTGTAGAGTATTGTAGTATGCTCGATAAAGCTTTCAGATTTAACAGGAGTTCATGTGGGAATGCAAATTGAACCCTACGACCCTCACCACCTTGATGCTGTTATTGGTCTTTTGCATGGGGGAGAAAATTTATGGATTGGGAAAAACTATTTCAAGCCGGAGATTTAGCACAGCAAGCTGGTGAATATGTTGAGGCTGAGTCAATATGGAGGCGTTTTCTGAAGCACGATCCTGATAATGCGTATGTCTACCTCAAGCTAGGAATGGCTTTGGATTATCAAGGTCAAGGTGAGAAAGCTATCTGGGCCTACCAAAACGCTATTAGGATTGCCCCTAATTATTCAGCAGCTTACCTGAATATGGCTGCCACACTAGCCGAGCGGCAAAGATTTTCCGAGGCTATGACAGTCTATCAAAAAGCGATCGAGATTGATTCGAGCCAACCACAGTCTTTTGTTGGTCTTGGTATGGTACTTGTAAATCTAGAGAGATACGGCGAGGCAATTACTAATTTTCAACAGGCAATTCAGGTTGCTCCTCAATCTGCTGCTGCACATTACCATTTAGGTATTGCTTTGAATAAGCAGGGCAGATACGAAGATGCTATCACCGTACTTGAGCGCACCACAGAACTGGCACCCAATTCGGCTGTTGTATATCAATACCTCGGACAAATACTTGGTAATCAAGGTCGATTTGATGCAGCAATTGCAGCATTTGAAGAAGCGATCGACCTCGATCCAAGCTATGCGGCAGCTTACTATAACCTGGGATTTGTACTCAATGCTGTAGACAGAACGGAAGAAGGAAAAGCAGCCATCCAAAAAGCTTTGTTATTAACACGTGAACAAGCCGAGCGGTAAAAAGAGCAGTATAGTCCTGTTCGGATATCTATTTATAGCAGTTCTAATTAGAACTTCTAGAGATTGCAGGTAAGACCAATGCTTGGAGAGTGAAGTGTACCGCTAGATTTATAGTCTGAAATCTGATGCAAGCGATCGCATCCTATCCTTCAACTTATTCCTGTAGAGAGAGGAAAGTTTTAGAACTGCTTACTAAAATACGATCAAATCGTCTACCAATTTGAAGCATTTGAATTTTTTAACTTGGCAGATGCGGAATGCTAGGGAATTTAAGCTGCAAACAATCAGAGGGGATTTGTTGTGAAATCTCGAAGATTGCAATCATGGTTCCGCGATCGCCACCAACACCTCAATTTTTGGGAAACTAAACCGGTTGAGTCGATGGGAGATATTATTCTCCGCACCTCTCAATTAGATCCGGACGTGCTGGTTTCCCCGCATCCGGCTCCCGATGTTCTTGGCTTGCGCCTTTGCTCATGTGGAGATAATCGTGGCAGATGAGAGTGAACCGCTAGAAGGTTATTTATTTTCCAATTACTATGGCAACCATCTACATGATGCAGATGTACCTTTTCATCGCCTAGCGTTTTTAAGCCACATTTTCCACATTTATGGTTTTGCCGTTTTAAAGCTTTAGAGGTTGCGCCGTCATAGAGCTTGCTGTTACGCTCACTCCAGTAGGCTATATCTCCGTCGTAGGGAGATTTCTCCCCTTTGACATTGACAAATTTGTGTTCGGAGTAAGGAACCGCCGGGAAAGCTTTTTCTATCAATTTCGTGACAGTATAACGGTTCTGTTTCGATTCCTTATTGAATACCTTGAAGGCTCTATTGTTGAGGAACCACAGCGAGAACCGTGACCCATCTAACTTACAGTAGCGATGGTAATTTCTCCAACCTCTAACCACAGGGGCTAATTTCTCAGCTTTGACCGTGGCACCATAATTCGAGTTGTTAACGATGTATTTTACCTTCTGACGAAATGCTTTAAAATTGTCCGCTGATGGAACGCATCTAAATTTCCCGTTGTTTTGCACTTTGAAATGCCAACCGAGGAAGTCAAATCCATCTGTCGTAGCTGTTAGCTTAGTTTTCTTTTCACTAACCTTCATGCCTCGTTCTGCCAGAAATTCGCTGACTTTATCAAGTATTGCCACTGCGTCATCTTTAGGCTTCAGAATTATTACCATGTCGTCCGCGTAACGGACTGATTGATGTATTTCCTCAATCCCATTGAGAGCGATATTGGCTAATAATGGACTTACCACGCCCCCTTGCGGGGTTCCTTGTTCTGGAAATTCTGGATTGACTCCTGCTTTTAGACAGCGGAATATTCCGGTCTTGACGCCTTTTGGGGCGATGAGTCGTTCCATTATGCTAGTGTGGCTTATCCTGTCGAAGCATTTTTCGATATCGAGTTCGATAACTCGCTTCTCTATTCCATTGCAGTAAGAGCGTAGATTGTTGAACAGAATTTTTTGTGCGTCGTGCGCCGACCTATTAAAGTCGGCGACCCTCTCACGAGAGCCGCCGCTCTCCAAAACCGTGCGTGAAAATTTCTCTTCACACGGCTCCTCAGTGACTTGGTGCTTGTCACGCATTCCTCATTACCAACATATCCTCATCCCAAAACCAATTCAGTTCGGAGGGTGGTTTAGGCTCGGCACTGTTACAGCCAGATTTTCTGCCAGGACTGCCATCACTGGTAGTCTTTGTGTCGTGGCAATGTCTGTGTAGAAGTTGCCAATTTTTATAATCATCCTTTCCACCTTGCGATTTGGGGATAATATGGTCAATTTCCATCACATCGTTTTCACGGAAAAACAATCCACAGTGGGCGCATTTTCCCTTTTGCCATTTCAAGAGTGATGAGACTCTTGTAGGCATTTCTGGGTTGTTGCCCATTCTTGTACTCCAATAAACCAGATTCCCGTCAAATGGGGACAATTTGCCTTTGACTTTTACATGACGCACTATTTTAATGCGGGCATGGTCAAGTAACCGAAGTGGGTTTTTCCCAACTTCAGTGGTTGCAAATACCCAGTTATCATCGCCTATGGAGTGCCAATATTTCTTTGACACCCATCCCTTTGATTTCTTTGGGTGGCGGAATTGTGCCCAAGAGACAAGCTTTTGATACACTAGGTCATCTAACTGAGCGTAGATTTCCTTACTTATGACAGTCGAATAGAAGTTAGCCCAACCCCTACTGATAGGGTTTAGTCGCTTAATTAGCGCCGCTTGCGGTGCTGACTTATGGGAGTCAATTACATCTGACAGACGGTCATAATGTGCCTTCACTTTTTCTTGACTTGGGGTAATGATGGTCTTAAAACCGAGTAATTCCCCTTTCGTATTTTTACCTGTATGGTGTTTCCCTTTGGGGAACTGACGTATATTAAATCCAAGGAAGTTGAATCCTGGCTTTTCCTCAACAAAAGTTGAAAGAGTGTGCGTCAGCCGAGTTTTACTGGGTTTTAATTCCAAGCCTATGCCCATTAACCATTCCGAGATTATTTCCCGGCATCTTTGAACAACGGTTATGTCTTCATGGAGAATCACGAAGTCATCGGCGTACCTGATTAAAGTAGCTCCTGGCTGATAGCCAGCGTATTGACCTTTCTTGACAATTGTGCCACTAGGAAAGGCGCTTTTTATCCGGTTTTCCATCCCGTGGAGGGCTATATTTGCCAAAAGCGGCGAAAGACATCCGCCTTGTGGCGTTCCCTCAGATGTAGGAAACAACTGCTTACCATCCATCACCCCCGCTTTTAACCATGCACGAATTTGACGGCGAATGGTGGGAGATGTATTCAGTTTTAAAAGCAGTGTTTCATGGTCGATACAGTCGAAACACTTCGATATGTCAGCATCAAGTACAAACTTTTGTTTATACCTGATGGAGTTAAAGATTGCTTCGATTGCATCATGACATGACCTTCCGGCTCTGAACCCGTATGAGTTTGGTTCAAATCGCGCTTCCCATTCTGGTTCTAATGCCAGTTTGACAAGCGTTTGCAAGGCGCGGTCATCCATTGTAGGTATTCCTAAAGGTCGCTTCTCGTCACGTCCAGGCTTGGGAATCCATACACGCCTGGTCGGGCTGACCTTAGAACCCAGTTTTATTTGATTTATCAAGGCAAGACGGAGATTAGGAGTCAGCGATTTAACGCCGTCTACACCTGCCGTCTTTTTGCCGCAATTATCCTGGGTAACTCTACGAACCGAAATGGCTCTTGCTGACCAAGAATTCATCAACGTTTTTTGGAGTCTGCGATATGTTTTTACATCGCCACGTTGAGAGGCTTGATAAATTCTCTGTTGCAGCTTATACACTCTACGTTCTAGCTTTCGCCAGTTAATAGAACGCCATTCCACCGTAGTCTTTAAACTCGTATTAGACATATTTACTGCTACTGGAAACTTCATCTTCCAAATCACCGTGATTCTGTCTGCCTATCCTCACCATTACAGTCAGGCGTTTTGCTTTTGAATCAATCTTGCCTACTCTTCGTATTAGTTAGCACCTACTCAATCATTGAAGACTGAGAACAGACGAGAGGTTACTTCGTTTCTGATAGTCATTGTTTGAGTTTTTAGAGCGGTACTATCCACCGGGTTTAGAGGAAGTGCTTGTTGGTCAACCAGGAACTTGCCAACTCCCCATTATCCTTGCCCATTTTGGGACTCCCAACGTAAACAGCCTGATTTCGCTGGTTATTCATGACGATGGTTCAAATGTACCTTTGTATTCCTACTCATGAACTCTTGCTCGGTGTTTACCAGGTTAGGCTTCCAGTATTGACACCTTTCACCCCCGCTTCAGGGATTGATGGCTAGTCGCTACCCTGGGGGACGCAATTCTTGACTGCGCTCTGTGTGCTTTCACTCCTGCACCTGGAGGGTGGGACTTAGTTTTCTAGGATACTTACCTCACCCACATGACTATCAAATTGTCTTGGCGAAGCCTCTCCCTTTGGGAGAAGATTCTTGTGTAGCTTGCGGGTAATCCTCTACCCATTTCAGGGTTAGTTTCTACCCAACGAATCGCACTCCTGTTCTAAATCCATAACTCATAGCGTGGAAAGTTGCTTCGTGTGCTGGCTCTAGCGCGTATTTCGCGAGGCATTGCCACGCTCTATCGGCGATAGTCGGTATCTTGAGGAGGCGGGTACTCCCATCCTTTTTAGGGATTGGTATTGAACGTAATTTCTGGTGTTTCCAGTTGTTACTTTTGACTCTGAGTTCTTCACTCAGAGTAAGCCTTTCCTCAATTGTGAGTGAGGCTTTCCCATCGATTCCCGCAGTCTTTTTGCCAGCGTTTAGTTGAGTTACTTGACGTATCGCCAGCATTCTTGCAGCCCGAGATTTCAGAATTAGCTTTTGAAGGGACTTTGCTTTCTGCTTGTCTCCAACCTGAATCGCTTTATACACGCGCTTTTGTAGGCGGAATAAGTCACGGCGGAATTTCTTCCACGGTAACGTTTTCCAAGATTCACTAACATTGCTGTTGTGTCTAATCATGCTCTGCTCCCGTTTGTGTACTCTGAACACCTCAGACCAATTACGGTCTGTCCTACCCGAACTAAGGGGGTTCCGCTGCTCGTCTAGCCTACGAAAGGGTTCGACTTCCCTTTGACCCTCAGTTCGTTTTTCTTCGTTCCCTCGGTTAGATTGTTCGTTCCTTTAGGTGGAGCCAGTGTCGGGTGAGGTTCGAGAGTCACCTCTCTCCCCTCCCCTAAGAACGCAGCATGAGAGTTTCCAGCTCACTGCGCTCAAGCCTTATTTCAAGCGAGATTTGACTTGGGTTTTATGTACCTGTTTATGGCATGGTTTATGCAAGTGCTGAAGATTTTCCACGTCGTCAGTTCCCCCCTCAGCGACAGGTAATATGTGATGGGTTTCGATTTCTTCCCCATTGAGTAAAGGTTCGCCACATTCTGGACACTTCCAGTTTTGGTTTTCTGCTATCGTATAAAGTTTAGTCCCTTTATCAAAGCGGGTTTTTCCAAGCTTCTGGTGGCGTTTTTCCCAATATTCTTTTAACGAGGGGTCGTCGGGGCTAGCGTCACCCTTGACTTTTATATGGCGCACGATAGAAGTAGATGCAATTTGGTAAAGGATAAGTTCCTTGTCCTTTACCCGTCTGTCGCTTGTGGTGCAAGCGAATGTCCATCGATTGCCTTTAATAGTCTTGAAGTAACGTTTGCGTATCCATTTTGAGTTTTTGTTGGGATGCCGACGCTTCGCCCAACGCCAAAGGTATTGCCATATCCGATGATGGATATAACCGAAGGTTTCTTTGCTTACCACCCCTTTGTAATAGTAAGCAAAACCCCTGAGAATTGGATTAAGCTTTTTGATTAAAACTTCTTGTTCTACACTGCTGAGGTTTTTGATTTCTTCTCCTAGGCGCTTACAGAAGGCTAATACCTTCTTTTTGGACGGCTTGATGAGAAGTTTTCCATCGTAGTGTCGGGAGTTGAATCCCAAGAAGTCAAAACCATCTTCCATTGACGTGATAGCCGTCTTCTCAGCGCTTAGTTCAAGACCTCGTTTTGACATCCATGCTTGTATCAGATTTTGGGCAATTTCGAGACTTTCCTTGTCTCTAGCCGTAACAATAAAGTCATCGGCATATCGCACCACACCAAGTTTTGAGTTGGTGGCTTTTATGTAAGTTTCTAAGCCATGCAATCCAATATTGGCTAATAGGGGTGAAATAACCCCGCCTTGTGGTGTGCCTTGTTCCGTAGGATTTAGTTTACCTTGGAACACAAAACCCGCTTTTAACCATCCTTTGACCAGTTCTCTTTTGGGGAAATTACTCATCATGGACAGGATGGATTCATGGGCGATGTTGTCAAAGAATCCCTTGATGTCAGCTTCTAGAACCCAGGTGTCCCTGCCTGTTTTGCTCATACAGGTTCGTATGAAGCCTTGTTCTATGGCATCTTGACAGCTTCTTCCTGGTCGAAAACCATACGAGTGTTGCTCGAATACGGCTTCCCATTCGGGTTCTAGAGAATTCTTTACTATTGCTTGTTCGATTCTGTCGCGCACGGTCGGGATACCGAGCGGTCGTTTCTTCCCGTTAGGCTTCGGTATTTCCACCCTCCGAGTCGGTTTGAGGTTTCCCCCATTCCAGTTATTTACCAGAATCACTCGCTGCTGAGGGGTATTGACAATTTCTTTATCAATTCCTGCCGTTGCTTTGCCTTGATTGGTCTGGGTGATACGTCGCACAGACAACAGTAAATTTGCGTTGCTTCGTAGCATCAATTTTTGTAAGCTTCGTAGCTTACGGAAGTTACCAAGTTTTCTCGCACGAAAGATTCTCTGACGTAGGTTTCTAACGAGTTTGCTAACCTTCTTCCAGTTAACCTGGTTCCAGTCTTCAAGTCGTTTCTTCAGTCCGTTTGTTGTCGTAGTTGACATCATCTAACTTGTCCTCGGATTTGATTCCTTTGTCGGGTTTACTTTCGTATAAGACCCAGAAGAAGTCTGCTTTCCTTTCGGTCAGGGATTATGTTTCAACCCCTATCTGGCTCATTACAAGCCAGCATTCGCTTTTTCTTCCATCCTCTACCCTCCTAAGAATTCTGCTTCGGTTGCCCTTGGCTTACTATCGGTATCGACCTCCGATAGACTCAGTAGGGTTTATCCTGTTGTATCGCTTAGTTGTCTGTTCTCGTTTAGGTACTATCTATTCTGCGGTGAGGGTTATATTCACACGATTTATGAAGGTTAAAATCATAAATCTACTCACTTACCTTTTGGTCGAAGCCTATCAGCCTTATTTGGCTTCTTATCCAGTAACGCAGTTTAAGTGATAGTTCACTTGCGTTTACCATTCAAGAACTCCCCTTTGCTCCTAACCAGTTTGGGCTGCCAGTTTCGGCTACGTTCGTGGTCTGCACTCCGTCCTTTCATTGCTTACTCGGTACGTGACCGGACTCGTTTAAGAGTCTTTTACGTAGGGGTAGAGAGTGTGAATCCTCTAGGGAAGTAGGCTTCCCGTACTAAACGACCAGTTCAGGTCGCGCTTAACTGCTGGATTCCCTGGACTCTTGCCGATATTGGTCAGAAAATTCGGCGGGAATAATCTCCAGTGAAGTCGGGATTAATGGTCTGTGTCCCGCTTGGTTTTTAGTTACTTTTCTAGGCTCTGTTTTCACCATCGGAACTCCCCGTTAACGCCAGTGTCATCTCACATTAGATGTCTGATTGCGTCCTGTTCCCAGCTTCACTCTCCAAGAATCGAGCTTGGTCGGTGTGGGCAGATAGGGAGTCATACCTGAGTCTGGCAGAAGGGACTTACACCCTTATCAGACCGAGAGTTCAGCCTTGTGGCTGGAAACGTTATGTACGGGTTGATTACCGTGATTCACGTTTCAACGAATCGCACCAAACCAAAACCTCAAAACCTCCGCCATGCCCAAAATCCATGAGTGCGATCGCATATCAACGCTTAAGACGCTCTTTAACAACTGTTTCGCTGGTAATGTTTCGGGGGGTATCGTTTTCTTGCTCAATCAGCCGACAGATTGTGCTACCACAGATGACATTGTTCGGTGTGGTTGACTCTTCTTCAACCAAAGCCTCAATCTTTGAATACCGATTAGCCAAATCCTGGCGAAATTCAACCATTTCCTCAATACGGCACTCCAACTCATCTAGATGCTGCTTTACCATTGCCTTAAGGCTTGCACAGGGAGGAATACCTTGGGCGCTGATGTCAATGAGCTTTTTGATCTCATCTAGGGAAAGTCCGAAGTGCTTAGCTTTTTGAATAAACCGCAGACGTTCTAACGCTTCTTCTGAATAGATACGATATTGTGACTGTGTTCGCTCAGGTGGCTTGAGTAGTCCCAAGCGTTCGTAATAGCGAATTGTCGGAACTGGTATACCCAGTTGACGGCTTAACTGGCTGATAAACAATCCCTGTTTCACTTTCTTACCCCCTCTTTAATTCAGCAGGGGGAGTTGCCCTCCCCCTTCAGTAATTTATCCTTGCCCAATCCCAGCAGCTATAAGCACTTCGCGGGACACTGGCTGTTGGTTTGAGCAGCACTCAGCAAGCTTGCCATTTATAACAACAGCAGGGACACGATTAATGCCGTACTGGTTTGCTTTCTCGCGACACTCATTGGTAGCGCAACCCTCACGCAGATCGTAAACCTGCACCTCACAGTTTGAGCAGGCTAACTCCCTCACCAACTTAACGGCTTCATCACACAAGGGACACCCAGCAGTGAAGACTTCGACTATACGTTTGGCCATTCTCTTAACCTTTTTTGAAGAGTTAAGTAATTGGACAGAATTAATTACACACTGATTTTTTGCTGTTCTTTACTAGACAAGGCTTATCGCCCAAAGTTTTGTGTAATTAATTGTGTCCTACTACTTATAAGAGTAGCTTAAACCTTGAACCTGACTTCAATGTCAAGGGGATGGGAAACTTTTTTTACAGCGCTAGCAAAAAGTGAATTGTTTATAAACGCTCTATATGCCCATACCCGCATAAAAATATATGCTTGAAGGGAGGGAAATTGTAGGCTGACCAAACCCAGCTCCCGGAAATCGAGTAGAGAGTCAAGTAGAAAAGTCAACATCATTCTTCAGGCATATTTACTCGAATTTTTGAATTTAGGTCTTGACTCTCTAGTCAGGTGGAGAGTTTAGTATGGACTTAGTTTTAAGAAAATTAGTCACTAAATTGAGGATAAAGATGAGTATGCTCACACTTGCTAAAACAGTAATCGGTGGAACTATAGCTGGCTTAACGTTGTTAGCTTTGACAGCTAATTCCTCGTTTGCAGACACTCACAACCAGACTGCTAGTCAAACAATAGCGCAAACCAATCAAGCTCCGCAGCAGCCTACTGAAGGCGGATGTAGCTGTTGCAAGGATATGATGAAAAATATGCCTGGGATGACAGGAAATCAAAGCAACCCCTCCAGATAGACAGTTATTGCGATCGGGCGATCGACTAGACCCCCTTCCCACGCCGGAATAACCGCCCCATAAGCTAAAAACGGCGTTGCTGAATCAGGGTATGAATCAACTTTTCGCTTGATGTTACAGAACTCACCATACTTGGCTTATAGCAATTGGGAAATCTTGAATTCATACTTGTATTCAGCAACGCCCGACATCCCTCCGGTGCATTGGGATTGCCCAGAATGCGGATGGATGAATGATTCGGTTTGAGGCGATGGTTCGCAACGATAATTATCAGCAACGGGAAAACACTCGCTCGACACCCCACTTGGAAGTGCAGCCGACTACTCCCCCAACAAACACCCAAAACGCGCCTTGAGGCCACACACTTAACACCCCAAACTCATGCGGCCACGATTTCCACAAGCGAAACATGATTGCAGCGAGCGTGGTTAGTAAGAATATTTTGCCAACAGTTGCTTCACCGATCGTCCAACCCCGGTAGATTCCCTGGCAACAGGCGATCGTAAATTCAATAAACAGCACCAAGTTCAAAACGCTGATGATGGCGCTGTTGATGTTGCTGTCGATGTTCTGCAAAAAAGTTAGTGAATTCATAGGGGTGATTTTTTAGACTACTCCCCAATCTAGCAAGCTTAACAGAAGTTGTGTGGTCGCTGCTTTTCAAGTTTCCTCACCAACGGTCATCAGCCCAGGAGTCACAAACTAAAAAACCCAGGGAGCGGTGGTTGAATGCGATAATGGGGGTTTTAGGAGGGTCAGCGTTTGACGATCGCTCTTCGTGGTTTTCTTTTACCAGTCAAGCTTCCCTAGCGATCTGCACCGTCTCTCCTAGAAACTGTTTTGTGTTGTGGATGAGTAACCGGAGGCTCGTCGGGAGCACTTTTTTTCTGTCGTTGTGGCTTAGGTGGTTCTTGTTGAGGATCGGACATGGAAAATTTTCAAATAGAAGATGAACAAAGCGAACATACCAATATTAGCTTAATATACAGCTACACCGAGTATCGACTTAAACTTACTAATGATAGTATCAATGCACTCAATACAAAATTGAGTTCTATTTTGGCTTTTAGCGCCACCTCAATCATTTTTTCGATTAACCTACCTAACCAAGCATTTATAGCTAGTCCAAGTCATCAGTATATCTGCTATTGCTGCTTGTGGCTAAAGATTGTAGTATGCGTTTTCCTAGCTCTAACAATATATCTAAGCGTTCTTGGATTTCGACCTAGGGCAGCGGGAGGCATGACCCCACCCGACCTGTTGATGAAAGAAAACTACTACGATTCTGATGAGGACTGCCGATTAATTATTACTAAAACCTGGATAGAAGCCTTAAAGGAGCTTGAGATGTTGCGAGATCAAAAAGCTAAGGTGGCCGATCAGGCAATCCATACGTTATGTGTTGCCGCCTTTTGTGCAACAGGTAGTGTTATCTTAGCTTCTGTACTTTCAATGTTATAAGCTGGAGGTTTTCAATGTCGGACCCACAGAATCAGCCATCCAACCAAAACAAAGACAATACATCCCACAACCCCAAGTCAAGCGAACGAAGTCAGAAGAAATCAGCCCCAGAAGACCCTCCGGCAACTCCTCACGACCAGAGGACAAACTCCTCGAATTTCGGGGAAGGCAAATCTGATAAAGTAGCAGAATTTTGATGTGAAAAACGATCGCTAAGAGTGGATGTTGTGTTGGAATAGAGGAACAGTCCCCGATATTGAAGCCTGACTGATGACCGACTCACCGCTCGAACCGCTCGATTTGCTGGACACCGACTACGCCGACATCCTTGCCAGCAGCAGCCATCCCCCATTCGAGCTGCAACTGGTGAGGTCGGGGATTGATACCGCAGAAGCCCCCATCAAAACCAATTTCCTGACACTGGTACGCCAAAAACCTGAAACTCCCGAACAATGGACTCCTTTAACCGAAGCATGGGAAGTAGCTTGCGAGTATGAGCCCACCGTTGAAGATTTTCGGGCGTTGCTCATTTATGGTATGAACGACTCAATCTGCAAAAAATGAAACAAGCGCGTCAGAACATCTTCGGAATTTCCAACTTATCTATTTTCATACTGTGATTCAGCAACACCCAACAAAGATTTATCAGGCTAAGGCTTTTTCCTAATATCGAAGCGACGCGCGAGCAACCAGACACTCATTGGGCGACCGACCCTCGCGCTGCCCGTTGTGCGGATGGTTTCTAAGATGGCCTCGACTGTTTCAGGGGAATACTTCGGCATTGAGTGCGCTAACGATATCTGTGCCCATATTAGCCCACCGGCCCCGGCTTTCTGGGGAGTACCCATCTCTAGTGGGGTGCCGGTGTATCCCTGTAAAAGTTTGCAAGATTGGTTTGCGCCGCCTCATCTGCCGGAAACAGGCTTTCAATCCGCAGTTCCTGCAACGTGATGTCATGAGGAGTACCTAACGTGGCGATCGCCGAAAATAAATTAAGGCTCAGTCCGTCTTTGACAAACTGTACCGTCAACAAGGGTAGTTGCCAGGTGCGGGGTAGGGATTGCTGCCACAAGCGGGGGGCATCTGGATAAGCTTGTAGTTCTTGAAAAAGAGCCATAGATTCGTCGCTATGTCCATCGACGAACGCTTCTCGATACACCCGTTGCATCAGATGGCTAGCAATTTCTTCCCAATTCCCCACAAACGGCTTGAACCCTTGAGGATGAAACATCAGCCGCATCAAATTAATCCTGCCGTTGATGCAGAAATGGTGTTGCAGCTTCTCTGGATGAACTAACCAATTGGTGAGCTGTTGCGCGGCTGTATTGCTCTGGATTAAATTCCAATAACGATCCATTACTAATGCCGGATAGGGTTCTTGCTGGCGCAAGATAAACTCTATGGCTTTGCGGATCGGTTCAACTTCAGGCGCTGATAAATCGCTTTGGGAATAAATTGGCGCAAAGCCCGCCGCCGTGAGCATGATGTTTTGGTCGCGCAGAGGAACATCTAGCACAGCCGCCAGTTGCAGTACCATATCCCGGCTGGGATTAGCTCTGCCTGATTCTAAGAAGCTGATATGCCGCTGAGAGACATTACCAGCTAAAGCCAAATCGAGTTGACTCAAACCGCGTTGATTGCGCCAGTGTTTGAGCAGATTCCCAAAGGATGCGTCTCGGTTTGGAGTTGATTGCGTTGAGGTTGAAGCGATCGCCATTTTACTATCCTTATTACCTCGTAGGTAATTGTTTATATTATCTCGGAGGGTGACAATCAGAGCAACAGGGTTGATGACGAACTTTTACGCTTCGCCAAACCAAGTCCCTGTTGAAGTGCTGATAACAAAAGGAAAGTGAACCTATGTCCAATGCAACTTATCTACACCGGCAAGTACCTACATCCAAAAAAATTCTGTCAACCCAATCGCTTTATCTGCTGCTAACGATTATTGGTGCGATCGCGCCTTGGAGCTTTCTGCTGAAGTTCTTTCTCCAGAATGGTCTTGAGCTCGATTTGTTTTTCCAGAATGCGTTCGCCAATCATGTCGCTTCTGCCGTAGCAATAGATTTGCTCATTTGTGCAGATGTCTTCTTCTGTTTTTCATTTATTGAGCTGAAGCGATTAGGTTTGTCTCGTCGCTGGTTGTTTGTTTACGTTGTCGCTACTTTTGGCATTGGTGTATCTTGTGCTTTGCCTTTATTTTTATATTGGCGCGAACGAGCATTAGAAACCCTAAAGTTTGAGCATTAAGCTCTACGTGGAGACTTTCTGACTCCAGCTCCGCGTTATCCTTATCGGCTGGCAAGGCTAATAAAGTCACCCGCGCCAGCCGCAAACACCTGTGAGATTGACTCGGCATCTGTGTGAGCCATCAAAACCCGCACTCGGAAGATTTGCCGAGTGCGGGTTTTGGGGCACGACCTGACACAAGTCGAAGTCGTAGAACATCGCTCTGGCAGTGGAGCCTACATTATGAGGGTTACCGCTGGCGGTTTGTTGCAGTGTATAAAAAGTTGGTAAGGGCCGCGTCGGTGCAGCCCGCGAGCCGATTTTCGCTTATTAGCCGAATTCCTGTGGGAGAATCAAGGCAGCGTTGAAGTTGACCTTGACTGCTGACAACTTAGAATTTACTTTCACTTCGATAACAAAGCGATCGCCATATTTTGAAAAGATGAGCTTTTACCGCTATGCCTAAACCAAAGAGGTATCCCGACAATTGGCAAGAGATTGCACTCTCGGTGAAAGAAAACGCAGGGTGGCGTTGTGCAAAGTGCCATCAACAATGCCTCCGACCCGGTAAACTCCGACCCGGTAAACAAAGCGGCTTAACCAAATCTGAACGGTGTGCTTTAACTTTAGCGGTGCATCATCGCAATCGGATACCGGAGGACAATCGCCCAGAAAACTTAATCGCTCTGTGTACCGCGTGTCACCTGTCCTATCACAATCGCGGTCAATCAAACGTATCGCCAGGGCAATTATCCTTGTTCCCCGATGATGGCATTGACTGGGATATTATGGAGTGCTCTCTGGAATCGGCATGAAACAATGTATCCGCTCCGAATCCGCTGGTGTCCGTTTACTTTGTTTAAAGGTAGCTTTACAGTTTTCCAGCGCGAGCGTGTTCGCCGTTGAAGAGGAAATTTCGTATTTTTGTTTAAGGGCTAACTCCGCGTTTGCTACACTATGGGTGTTTTGTACCCATGCCGGGGCTGTAATATTGATACTTTCCCGGCATAGGTTATTTAGTTATTCTCTAATTGCTGTTGGTGTTCCTTAGCTTCCGAGATTCTACGTTTGAGAGTGTCTAATGCCATTATCGCTGTCCAATTACCCCGATTAGCTAATTGGATATATTGCTGTATCAATTCTTCGGTGATTTGTTGGTCTAGCCACTGCACCAATTCTGCGGTTGCGAGGCGCGCTTGGGGATTGGTGTTGCCGAACATCTCGAACATTCCCAAACGCTGCATTTGCTCTAAGGTCATACTTTCCACCGCTTTCACGGCTTCTTCAAACTCTTGGGCGGTCAACTGGGACGGCTCATGAGGATGCTGCTGTAACAGGAAATAATCAATTTCTTTGTACGCGCCGACATACATTTTATGGCGAACAGTGTCACATAAAATTGCGTGTTCGGGCAATTCATCATCAGAGCCTAAGTTGTAAGGCTCTAAGTGAATTGCTAGAGTTATGTGTTCTATCAGTGGCGCATACACGGCGTAGTAGCTAAATGTAGCCATTGCTCTGCCATTACTCCATGTGGCTTTGCTTCCTTGGTAATAAAGAGCAAAGTATTGAGTGTTGTTGACTCCCACCATCCCCGGTAACATGGGTGGCATCGCTACGGGTAATTCGATGAAGTGTGTTCCTAACATGATTCCTCCTTGTTCAAGTAAAAGGGTATGGAAACGCTGGTTTTTTGCCCTTTCGTGTATTCAATATCTACCGTTGTTTCAGTCAATGCTCAACAACGAATTGCTCTTTATTTTGTTGTTATTTCATTTGAGTTACCTCCCAGATATCGGGGTGTTTTAAATGTTTGAATCCATTGGGCATCAACACGAACCATCATTTCTGATGAATCATTTTTGATGGCATTCAGCCAAGGATTTTTCGCATCTCTCAGAATAAACTCTACTTTAATAGACTGCACGAACACTTCAGGCGGAACCCGACTAGCTTCAATCCATACCCCATCATCAAACGGGTTGATTGGATAAATCATTTTTTTGAAGTTATACACATTGTCGTGATAGCAGTAGGGATACTCATAGCGCGATACCATCCGATTGGAATGAGACATGGGATTGTACTTTCTCTTCGGAGAAAATCTGCATATTTTATGACTCCATTAATCCAAGAGTGTAGTAGTTATCTAACAATCGAGCGAAAGAAAACAGCCGTTAGATTGATAAGCCAAAGTTATCTTTAGTTCAAGCCCTTCTGTTCTCAAAACTTTTTCTGCCTCATCCAACAGCTCAAAAGAGTTGAACCAAACTTGAATGATGCCCTCAAGTTTATGATGCTTTAAGGTGTATCCTCGTTCGTGATGGGAAGGGTGACGGCATCTCACGAAGCAAGCCGTTCTGAGGAATGTGTGAATGTTTCTGGTCATTTTTATGTGTTCTGTTATTCAAATAGGATGAGAGCGCTGCTTTCTTGGCGTTTCCCGTAGTCTGGGTCTACCTGCTTTCTCAACGCTTCAAACTCATCAAATAACTCACTCCGAACGTACTTGGTGTTGTTTCTAGAGCTTAGTTTGTAATAGGCGTGTTGCCATTCTGCAAAGGCATTCAATGATGCGCTGCTGTGCAGCAACCAATCGCAGTTGTTGAGGTGCTTGAACCCCACTTTTCATCAGTCCATTCGGTGTTCGCATTATCCTTGCTATGCCAGCAAATATACACCGCACCTGGGAATCCTTTGAGTAGCACTATTTCGTACAAATTCCAAGCTTCTGTGTAACGGTAGCAACTTTCTTCGTTGATGCACTCTCCGCCTTCATCTAAACCCATTTGAGTACAATCTAACCCTAAACAGCAGTGCATTGTGTACCTCTAACTTACTATTTTTTCTACACTAGCGACAGCTATCTTATTAAAATTGCTTTTGTTTTGAGGTTAACATTAAGCAGAAAAGAGTCCTTTGTAAAAAGTGATTATTTCCTGCTTAATGGCAATCTATAGAACTCTCAAATGAGTTTCGCGTTCTCCGAATTGTGCAACTTTCTGAGCTTCGATATCTCCCGCTTCCAAGGCTTGTCGGATGACTGAATTATCGGGCGATACTTCAATCCGTTGAAACTGGGGAGGAAGTTGATTTACTTCACAAGGGAGTTTGAGGGGTAAAACTCCGCCATTGTTGCTGATAGTTAAGTGGAAGCGATGCAGGCTTAGTTTCTTGACACCCTGAGATTTGAGACACTTTTTGAGCTGCGCTTTCATCCAATTCACTCGTTTGCTGTCGGTAGCTGCGAGTTTATTCAGGCGTTCTGCTTCAGATTTACGTTGTTGGCTCAGGGCATGGCGGTTGGTAATGGCAGCGCAGTAGTTATCAACCTTGGAAAGCCATTGCTCGTAGGCACTACCCCGTTGTTCTAAGAGTTGTTGCACCGCTACTTCTAATTCGGGTGTGATTTCTTCACCTTCGATGTTGTCGATTAGTTCATCCAAGTCCTCCAGTTCTACAGTGAGTAAATGCAATGACTTAGTGCGCCCTCGGTGAGCCTCACAGCGATTGGAAATCAGAGCACGTTGGTCTGGGTTCATGTGTTGCCATGCTTGCTGCACAATTGAGTCGGCTTCAGGAGTTTCGGGGGTGTCGTATTGTGCTTTTAGTTGAGCTTTGAGGGCGGTCAGTGCTTCTATTCCCTGCTCTGAGGTTGCTAGTAATTGAGCGCAAATAACATCCAATAAGGACGTATTGGGCGTATTAGCCGTAGATTCACTCGATGTGACAGGTTCTTGAGATGCGGGTAATTGTGTCTTCTTTCTGGGCATGGTGTCGCAATTGTTCTAATTGTGATTTACAACCATTGCGATAGCCATTTTCTTGAAGTTATTTTAGGTATTAATTTTATAATTATTAGCTATTAGTAAGACGTTATTATTATAAAATTTTAAATAAGGAAGTTGCCCCAAGCGCAAACTTGAGGCATGATAGATTAGATCCTGCTCGCAATAATCAGATTTGTCGCGACTAATTGAAACTGAGCTTCGGTCAACCCTATTGTTTCACCATCATCCGTACAGGCAGTAGCAATCACTTGACCGCCAAGTGCAATACTGCGACGGGTAATGCAGGTTAAGGGCAATTCCTTGTATAAGAATTCCTCATCACAGATTAGGTCTATCGCGGGATCTGGAAATTGATTCGGGACATATTCTATGAACGCAGGTTTACCTGCAATGCCCACTCGGTTTTGCAAATCTGCAAGTTCCAACTTTTTTTCTACTTCCAGCCGGTGGATTCCTGTTGAATTAATCAAAGCGTAGAGCATAGCTTACTCCCTATTTTTTACACCCTAGCGGTAGCCCTTTACTTTAAATTTTTCGTATATTTAAAATTACTCTTGATATGCGGGTATTGCTTATAACGATGGCGTAATTACCAAGTGGGGTACGTTCGATAAGTGCTACTCCCACACCGAACTCAAACACTTTATTGAAAATACTTTGGGCGTACCTGCTCGGTATCTCACTCACAATACCTACACCGTTTCTTACAACTCTAAAGCTCTTTCCCTGATAATCTACCCAAGATTTTTTCCTTGAAAGGCAGCCTGTCCCCGCCATTTGGAGGGGGCTATTTTAATTATCCAAAACCACCGGATTTGGTGAGGTCAGACTTAAACTGAAGCCAATACTATCATTTTATAACGTAATAAAAGCCAGCGTTTATGAAGAAAAAATCCTCAATACCAGATGCGATTCTGGCTATAGATTTTGGCGGCTTATCTACTAGAGTTTTCTGCCAAAGCTCGCAAGCAGGCAGTAAAGCAAACTCCTTTGTAATGGAATCGCAGGTGGGGCCAGTGAGCCAAGACATAGCCAATTGTTTCACACAACCCAACCTCGCATCAGCATCTCCCGAAAATATTGCTTGGGTGGCAATTGGTAATGAATGCCGAGCCGTTGGCTACCTAGCAGCAGCGCAATTCAATGCTCACATCGGTTTAGCGGGACTGAAGTACAGTAGCGCTTTGTACAAAGCTCTAGCAGCTTTGTGGGTAGTGTCGCGGAAGTTAGATTTAGGCAATCAATTTAGCGCTGCGATCTCCGTTTTCTTGCCCCCAGGCGAATTTAATGACTCCAAGCAATTTTTTGAGCTATTAAGTCAATACTCTGCTTCATTTGAAACACCCACCGGCAAGCTATCCGTCACCCTGGACAAAACCCAAGCTTTGCAAGAAGGTGGCGGCATTGCTTTGATCCACAACAGTAATTTAGGTTCAGCCTTCAAGCAGCGGGTAACTGCCTTTGTTATGGTAGGATTTCGCAATGCTTCGGTAATAGTTTCGGCACGCGGTGCTGTCGGTAAGGGCAAAACTTCAGACTTAGGAATGGTAAGGTTGGTGGATCTAGTTCAAGAGCGAACCTCTAACTACGATGCTTCCCGTTTGGCTTTATCAATCGCTCAAGCGGGCGTAAGCTACAACCGCCCTTACTTTTACCGAATTGCTCGGAATCGAGAGGAAACAGCTAAAGATCGAGAAGTTGACCAATTGATTGAAGCAGTCAAGCTGTCTCGCTTCGACTACGCTCGAATGCTATCTCATTGGATTAATGAAGTGCTGCCGCCCGATTTAGATGAAATTGTATTTTGCGGGGGGACTTCTGAATATATGAAGCCAGAACTGCGAAATCAGTTTTCTCATTATTCGCTATCTTGGCACGCAGGTATAACAGTGCCAAAAACACTTGACCCTGATGGTTTAGGTTGCCGCATAGCTGATGTTTACGGACTATTTTCTTACTTCAAATCTCAGTGTGAGGTACTGAGGCAAAGGTCTGTTGCGGCAACTTCTCAGAGGGCAGAAGATACAACTTCCACTTCAGGAGATGCTCCACTCCCTCCAACCGATCTACAGAGTGTAAAAGAAGGCGCTGAACAATCTACCAAGCCAAAATCTGAACAATCTACCAAGCCAAAATCTGAACAATTTACCAAGCCAAAATCTGAACAATCTACCAAGCCAAAATCTGAACAACCTACTCACCCCAAATCCGAGCCACCTACTAAATTAAAACTTGAGCAATTTACTCACGCTCAATCCGAGCAATCTACTGAACAAAAATTTGAGGAATCTACTGAACAAAAGACTGAAGATATTACTGAACAAAAATTTGAGGAACCCGCTGAACAAAAATTTGAGGAACCCGCTGAACAAAAGACTGAAGATATTACTGAACAAAACACTGAAATTGGCGCTCAACAAAAGGCTGATTCAAGTATCAAACATAGCTGCTTAGATGATTCTAACAAATTGAGTGATGAGCCGTCGTCCAATACAGAACCTTCATTAGAGGAATCAGAAGCAAACTTAGATGCAGCTCTCTTATTGGGAGGGCCCTACCGAGGTGCTGGAAAGAAGGTGAGGAATTATGCCTAGAAAACGCTACAAGGAATTTTGCTGGCGCTGTCAAGTTTTGCCAGATTCCGAAGACGCTATCTTGCTGTCTTACCTACAAAATCATCCTTTTTTTAGCTTCAAAGAAACGATTTTACCTCTGATAAAAGCGCGGTGGCTGTTAGCAGCTTTACGCAATAGCGGTAGTCATTCTAGTACAGAGTTAGAGTATTTGAGGCGAGAAAGCATTAATTTTTTGCTTAGGCAGATAGATGAAGTTTGCCGAGATGCGGGATTTAACTGTACCGAGTTAGGAGTAATTGCCCCTGGTATTTCTTCGGGTTTAATTCCTTTAGCTACTTTCTCTCACTTGTCGAATCCAAGTACATCTATTGCTACGGAATTAACTGCCCCTGAGAGTTCAAATCCCGCAAGTTTGCCCGAAGAAAAAGAAGCAGAGGAATTTTCGGGAGAAGTTGAGTTTGAAAACAGCGCGTTTAACTTAGCTGGTTTCGATCCAGCAATGGTCGGGCCTAGCTTTAGTTAAAAATTATTAAGTCTTGAATAGAAATCGACATCCAGCAAGGAGGAATGAAATGACTAACATGATTCACTTGGTTGACGGCGAGAAAGGTGGCGTTGGCAAGTCGATGCTAACTCGGATTCTGGTTGAATTCAATCAGAAGTATGAACTGCTGTACACGTTAATTGATGGCGATTTTCAAAATCCTGACGTGCAGCAGCGCTATCCTGAACACAATGCAAAAATCGTAGCTTTAGTTGAGGATGAAGAGAAGTTTTTCGATATCGATATTATTTTTGAAACAGCAGTAGAAACTCCTGTAATTGTCAATTTACCAGCTCGGGTTTACGGCATTATCAACAAATGGATTGATGAAGCTAATTTAACTTCTCCCGATTTTAAAGAGCAGTCAGGAGTTGATGTATGCAAGTGGTTTATTTGCGGGGGCACGACGGACAGCATTGAAATGTTTATTGACTCTTTCAACTACTTTGAAGGTCAGCTCAATCACATTTTTGTCCGCAATTTTGGAGTTTGCAAAGATTGGTCGCACGTACAAAGCCATAAAGAAATGAACAAGCTCATTAATAATTACCGAATTCCTGTGGTAGATTTGCCGGCTCTGAGTGCAAGAGAGCGCAAGTTTATTGATACGAAGCGGTTGTCATTTTCTCAAGCAATGAAACACTCTGAATTCTTCTTGATTAGTCAGCAGCGATTGCATACTTTTCTGGAAGACTGTTTCCGTCTGATAGAAGATGTAGGTTTGTTTAACAACGTACCCAATCGCAATAAAAAAGAAGCCATCGCGCCCCATGAACAAAAAAAAAATGAGGAAATGCAGATAGAAAATGAGCAACAAAATGAGTAACCAAATAAGCAACAGGTTGTAAAGTCTCAGGAGGCTGTAATTTGTAAAAAAGGTATCGTAAGCTTTTAAGAATCTAAATTAAGGCTTACGCACACACTCTACTGATAGGGTGTGCCGAAACCAGCCCGCTGGCTGAGGACAATCAACGCAGTTGTGTTATCCTAGGCGTTGGATATTAGCAATAAACGTTGTTTATTGCGTTTAAACTCTGAAAGTAAGAAGATTGATCGATCGCCCGCTACGAGATTTCCAGGGTTTCAAAAACTTCTTCACCACTGGGCCAGCGGGGTGGGTGTGCCGAAACACATCTTAATACTACAGATAGTGTCTAAACCGATAATTTGCGGGTATTCGTGTAAATTTTACAGTCATATCAATTCCGGTTGCACTCAGACATGATGTTGACTGTTGACCCTTCGACCCTTCGGCTACGCGGTTCCTGAGCGTAGTCGAAGGGCAGGGCAACGCTCCGCGGTTCCTGAGCGTAGTCGAAGGGCAGGGCGACGCTGTTGACTGTGAATCGAACAACTGAAAATTGCGCCGAGATAGGTGGCGACTTGTAACAATCATTCATAAATTGCCCTCTAATTTATCACCTGACGATGCAGCCGGAAACGAGATCAATGGGTGATGAACTCGTTAGGAGACGGACAAAATATGAGTTCACACTATAGAATGCGCGATGCAGAACAGCATAAAGATTAGGATTTTGATTAGGTAGGAGGTTAAATGTCCGATCGACTTTTAGAAGAACTTTCCGAAGTTGACTCTGAAGAGTTTGGCGAGATATTGGAAACGCCAAGGGAACAGGGCAGACTTAATAATACCAAAAATAATTCCATACAATCCGCTGAAAAATCGCAAAGTTTGCCCGATTCTCCAGATACAGTCCCAGAAGATGCAGTAGAAGAAAAGTTGAAATCAGATGGGAGTAAGCTAAATGAAGAGGAGTTTTGGGAACTCATAGACGATGATTCGAGGGAAAGAGAAGCTCTGAACAGAGATCCTTTATCTGCCCCTCCCATGTACGAGAGAGATACTGAGTCACTAATCAGCCAGGTACTCAAGGGCAAAGACTCCAAATTTCGCTCTCATGTCATTCAGACAGCTTACCGATACGGTCTCAATAAAAATGACCCACTTTTTATCGTATTGCTGGCGACAGGTCAACTAGAACTGCTGTTAGAAAAAAAACCGCAAGAGATTGACCAGTTTTTTAAGAATTGGCAATCTCAATGGCAAGGTGATTTGAAAGATTCTCAAGCTGTTATTTCTCAAGAACTGGAACAAGTTCGGCAGCTTACTGAAAATTGGGAAAAAGAAAGCAGGGAGTTTTTAGAACGGCAGGGAAAAGCGGCTGTTAAGGTGCAACATCGCCACATTTCTAACTCAGTTTACACCCTAGTGCGACAAGCAGCTTTAGAGAAAGTTGCTCACGATATTTGGTCGGTGATTTTTGGGAGCGGGGTAGTGTTAGGGGCAATGGCGATCGGCGCGTTTATCGGGTTAGCGCTGCCCCGGTTCATTCCACCGCCTGAACTCGACCCAAAAGGGCCGCGCCAGCTCACTTTAGAACAAGCTGTAGCTCTCGAATGGGGGCTGAGCAAAGAGGGTCAGTTTGCTCGCAAGAACGCGGATACAATTCAGTGGGCAACAAGCAATGAAGGGAAATATGCTCGCCAACTAATGAGCTGGAATCAAGCTTTGTTGAGCGAGAAAGGTGGCAAAAAATTGTGTGAAACTGAAATAAATCGATTGGGGGTGACGCTGACTGTAGAGGGTAAACCTGCACAAAAAGGATTTTGTACTTTGTGGATTCGCTCCCCTCAAGAACGAGAATTTGTTCATTGAGGGCAAATACTAAAATCGAGAATGGGATGTAAATAAGTTAGCGTGAACTAACCTGACGGTCAACTGGGTACAGTTAGACCGCAGGCTTCTTTTTCCTTTTTTTCAAAGGCTTTTTTGAGTGACGGAGTTCCCCCGCCACTTTCGTAACT